>CALAEX010000001.1 GCA_937891165.1 uncultured Lachnospiraceae bacterium
GAGTATATGAACATGGGTGTTAAAAGTATAGACATATAGCTAAAAACAGTTTATACAGTGACGCTGTTAACTTTATTTTAATATGAAGAAGTTTATTGAGTAATTTATTATTGCTATAAAATATTATAAGTAACTATATATAAATTGATAATTTTACATATAAAATAGGATAGACATGTTAGGTAATCATTACTAGAAAATAAGGTATACGTTGTAGGCTAGACATTATGTTTTAAATTTTTAAAATTTTTAGTAGTGTCAATTATCATTAAGTTAATAACTATACAATAGTGTATAGTTAAATATAAATAATAAAAAGGAGAAAATAACATGGAATTGAATGGTCAAAACTTTCAAAACAATTCTAATGGCTATGGAAACATGAATATGAATCCAAGTCAACAGGGTATGAACTCAAATCCAAACATGGGTATGGGTAATATCAACAATGGACCTGATTTTAATTCTGCTAATGCTGGAGGACAACAGCAAGGATTTGGTGGTGTTACATTCAACAACGGAATGAATAATGGTCAAGCTAATATGGGCGGTTACAGTAACGGTTATAACCAAAATACAAATATGTATAATCAAGGTTATAACGGTATGCAACAGCCATACAAGAAACCAGTTTTAGGTTTAATCAGTTTAATACTTGCAATACTATCTATTGTAATTTGCTGTTTTACACCTTGGTTTGCAATTCCAGCAATTGTAATCGGTGTTATAGCTATATTTAAGGATAGAACAGATAAGAAAGCAATAGCAGGCATTGCAGTAGCAGCAGTAGCATTGGTAATTACAATTGTACTTAATTTAGCATTAGGTGGAATTGGAACATTATTAGAGGACGTAATCAATAGTGAATTAAACTATGAAGATGATTATGATTATGAAGATAATGAAGATGGTAACACTGATGATGATTTAGATGATGATTACTATTATGACGAAGATGACATTCATGAAAATTTAGATGACTCTGAATCTGAAGAAGAGTCAGAGGTTGAATCTGAAGTTGAATCTGAGACTGAGGATACTGACGACTATACACCTGAATTACCTTCAACACCAGTGGGTGGAGTAACAAGTAACTCATCTACAGACTGGAGAGACTTAAAGATTGTGTTTGAAGGTGTAGAATATACACTACCATTTGATTATTCGCTTATTAAGGCTAATGGTTGGTCATTTGATATAGCTGATTACGGATATCCAGACGGATATATCATGAATTCTATGAATAAAGTTTCTAGCACAATAGACCTTACAAAAGCTGAATATACCTATGAGGATTCATGGGATAATATAGAAGTTGGTGTAGGATTCCAGAACTTAGGTACAAAAGCCGTTGATATTTACGAGACATCTATATGGGCATTTGAGCTGGACGTAGCAAACTCTAAAGGTGAATTTGATGATAAGTATCCTTCATTACTTTTAGCTAAGGATATCACTTGGGGTTCCAAATATCATAATATTATAGCAGCATACGGTGAACCTAATGAGACATATGAGGCAGAAGAATTGGGCTATACAGTATTAACATATGATACCTGGGATGAAGATGACAGGGAAGTGGTATGCAAAATGAGATTATATGTATATAAAGATACAGGATTGACTCATGTAGACATTCAGGCTATACAGTAAGTATACATAATTAACATTTAGGGTGCACTTATGACAGTGCACCCTATTATTAGGCTTAAATACTTACATATACAAAATATAATCTAGTTATTATATTTTTTGACTTTGTAAATAGGAGAGAAAGAGACATGGTAACTAGAGTGTATCATTTAAATAAATATCTAGAACTATATAATATATTAAATACACTTGAAAGTAAAATACTAAGAAACATATATGAAAATATACTGGAAGAATACCATATAAATAGAAGGCTAACATACAAAATGTATATTATACGATATGATTATTTTTACTATCTCGAAAGTTTATACATACCTCATATCATGTATTTAAGAGAGATGCTTATCAGTAGAAAAGTGGACACTAGTAAAATAGAGGATAAATACAAGGGGGATATTAAAAATGTACTTACTTAAGTTAATGGTATGCTTTGCAGTACTACTGTTTAGTAGGTTAAAAGTAGATGATACTATATTAGGAGATTAAATATGCAAACAAACACACTATACAGTATTAGTGAAATAAGAATAGACCTTGACAAATTAATTAGTAACAGTGCTAGTATAGACTTATTTAGGATACTAACTAAGGAAAGAGTAATGCATAGAATTACTGATAATAGAATATTGTGTGTACCTTATATACAAGGTACAGAATTATTTTTCTCAGATGATTTTGACAACTATACTTATAATAAATACGATGTAGACATGTTACTCATGCTTGGACTAGTTAAGAGATTATCTAGTCGTTGTGTGAAGATGCTTGAAATTGGAGTAAGACAGACTAATATTAAACTGTAGTACATAGTAAGAAGTGTGGTATCTCATACTTCTTTTTTATTGCAATTTTTAGAACACTTTTATATTGTTAATATTAACAATAATAATTTAAGGAGATTTAATGCAAGTAAGAGTATTATATTATAATTTACATAGAAACATGGAATTTACCAATTGTAATCTTGAAATTATATTAGATAGAGAATTAGCTAAATATAATATATTCCATAATAAAGAAATAGATGGAGACGTAAGAATATATAAAGTACCATTTGTTGAAGTAGGACCTCGTACAGGATTCTTTACAAATGACTGCAGAATACTTAAGAAGTTTACAACAGCAGAGGCACTCGATAAAAAGCATTTTAGCAAAGAGACAATGATAAAGGCTGCTGAATACGGACATTTAATTCCAAATGAAGATATTGACATGTGGTTAAATGTTAATGACTTCTTTAGTGCATATAGTATATACGAGGCAGATAAATTAGAGCTTGACTTTGAGGACAATGACTTTAATGCAGTATTAAACTTTAGAGGTACAGCTTGCAGTGATAGAGCAAAGGATAACATAGAATATTTAATAAACGACCTCAAGAGGGAGAATATTTTACATAAATTTGTGATTAACAGCAACGGGGATTATGAGTATAATATACCTTATCTTATAGATGAGGACTATGATGGGCAAATACTAATGTTCGCAAGTAATAGTGAAATAGATGTAGACAAGTTCACACTAGCTGTAGATACTATAGCCTTAGCTAGAATGACAGGTACAATAGTAGAGCCTAGTGTAGAAACTGTGGATACATTTGAGACATGCTTCGCATTTTGTTAGGGGGATAAATAAAATTGAGTGATATACTTAAGTATGAAAATATGACAGATACAACTGACTCCCTTTATAAGTTACTAGATGATTTAGATATTCTAGGGTGTCAGTATACAAGATTAGATAATACACATGTTAATATACCTTATATCATGTACAATAATAAGAGATACTGGATATCAAATGATGTAGATTTGGTAAATATTAAAGATGAACTAGTTGAGTTATTATTACTCACTGGAGCATTAGTGGAGACAAACCCAGTTACAGAGTTTAGAGTTGACGGTGTTAAGTATTTTGAAAATCTTATGTATAGTAAAATGGCTAAATCAATGTAAACATATTGTATTGCAATACAAGGAACCACAATTACGTGGTTCTTTTTTATTACTTAAAATTATATTAAGTGCATTCTAAGTAATTAAATACATTTAGATTAAATTATTAATTGTGATATTTATGTATACAGTATAGTGATAACTGTGAGATAAAATGACATTATATAAAATTTATGTGCAAATAAATAAAATAAGTAATTGTGAAATTAATATAGACATTAATAAGTAAATGTGAAAAGATAAAAACATTGTTAAACATTGTAATCATTAATAAGTAATCAGTGATTGTGATTTTCTTATTGACTTTTCGAAGAAAATGTGATATAATATAAACATAGAGATAATTAAGTGTAATTGTGAGATTTAGGAGTCTTTCAAGTAGTAATTGTGAGATTATATTGGACTTATATTAGTTGATATACACTGAATTATAGTATAAGACCAATCATAAAATCAATTTGAATTACATTTGATAGTCCTATTTTTACTAATAATGATTCGATAGTACTAATAATTTTGTAGTATCATTCAGTTAACTAGTTGTTAAAATTTAGGTATTGCAAATTTGTGGTCATTGCATTATTTTCTAGGACATTCATTAGACTAGTTATTAAATTGCAGTTACTTTTAAAATTATAGTCCGAAACGTAGTACATTGAGTAAAAATCAATTAAGCGTTACAATCTACTCTTAAAATAGAGTGAGTCATATCATGTATTTTAAACTTTGATTTATTTGAGCAAGTTCACACTCACAAAGTGGACTAGTTGATAAAAGTTAATGGAAAAACAATAGGTAACATAGAGTAAGAAACTTAAAGTATGATGATTAAGTTAAACAGTCATACAGTAGACTAGTTAGCAAAAATAAATACATTTTAGTATTATAGGAAAATGTGCAAATATAATATACATTGAAAATTAAATGTGCATTTAGATTTAGAATTTAAAATCTTTTTTCAATTTTTATATAGTTGATAATATTTAGTTATATACATCAAGTTCCAAAAGAAACCCATTGTAACTTAATGAATCACAGAATGAGAGTAAAACCAAGACAGCGTAGTGTATCATACCGAATTAGAAAACCCTGATGTGAAAATGTATCACGGTCATTTAGAAAGATATCATTGAAAAATGAATCACAGGAGAAAACATGGAAGATAATTTTAGATTTCCAATAGCAAAAATAAGAAACAGCATAGAAAATTATTATGGTAAAAAATATTATGCAATAACATTAGCAAATAGTGTTACATATCATGCAAATAAGAGAATGAAACATGTATTTAATGGTGAGTCTGTATGGATGTCAGCTGATGATGTAAAGAGCTTGGACTTACATATAAAAATGAATGTAAAACCATCATCCAATGAAAGAGTATATGCATTAATAGGAAATATAGTATTCTGCTATAAAATTTATGCTGAATCTTATTTTACATCATTAAAACGTCAAATTGTATCAACATATCCACTTAGATTTATGTTAGTACAGGTATATAAAATTGACAGTGAGAAGTTTAATGGGTTAGTACTATTGGGAAAAGAAAAAGACAATGAATTAGTAAGTAAACTAATAGAAACTAAGTATGCAACAAAGCTACTAAACTTAGATTTTGAAAGTTGATAAATGTATCAGGTCTATGTAGAACACCAGACTATTTAAATGTATCATGGGAGGAAAAGAAAACCACGTGAGGTTAATGTATCATAGTAGGAAAGAAAACCAAGGATGATAGAATGGACCAATGAGCAAAGTCAAAGGATATAATAATGAAAAATATATTCAATAAACATAAAGAAAATAAAGAAATAACAAGAGAAATAGAAAAGAGCCTTACAGATATATACAAGGGTAACTTTTTTATAGTTAATTTCTCCAAAAAGAATAAAGATAGAGCACTAAAAGAATTTGTTAATTTCATAAGAGGAAAAACAGAAGAGATTGATAAAAATTTAGTGGACCCAATTATTATTGAGATTGAAAGCCTTAAGTATGGATATTTTAACTATTGTATAGTTGGTGACTACTTAATAAAACTTATACGAGCAGAAAAAAGCAGAAGAACATTAATACAAGCAGGTCGTATTAAATATACATATCTAGTGCATTCAATATATAAATTTAAACAAGCAAATATTAGTAAACTAAGAGTATTGGGTGTAAGTAACATACCAGAATACATAAGAGACTTGGTTATTAATAACAAGGTTAAACAAGTTTATGGTAGATGGTAGCATACCAGATAAAAGAAGAAAACCATAAACATAAAGTGTATCACAGAAATAAATAAACCAAGATATGAAAATGAGTCAGAGGGAAGCAGACAACCATCAGGGTATAATGTATCAAGGGATAATAGAAAAACCGAAAATTGCGAATGTATCAGATGTTGTAAGAAAACCACAACAACTTAATGAATCACAGCAAAGCCAGTTAACCAGGAACTGCTAATGTATCATGTGAATGTAGAAAATCAAATTTGAAAAATGTAGGAAATAACAGGAGATAAAAATGGGAGGCTATATAACAGTAAATAAAATCAGAGATAATATTGAAACAATCATATATAATAATTATGGATTTTATCCTGATAAATATTTGGACATGGATAGTATAGCATTAAGAAAATTAGAGCTACTGTCAATAGGAGAAAAAGTAACACTCAATAGTGTGGATTTATCTTCCTTGGATATTTTGATTGACGAAGATTATTCTGATAGTACAGACTATGTAGATACAATATATGCACAATTAAAAGGTATAATATACGAGTATAAATGGGATAAATTCAAATATAGATTTAATCAAGCATATAAAATAAAAGAAGATACAATGGCATTACTATGTATGGTCACGACAAGGATAGACAGTAAGACAGCCAAAGATTTGATTGAAACAGGTAATGCAGAACCACTAGCAACATTAGTTTAGTGTAATACAGAAAGGAAAAAAGAAAAGCATGAACTATGGAGTAATGTTATTAATTTTAGTAGTATTTGGATTCTTTGGATTATGGTGGATATTAACACCAGTGATGAGGCGATATGCAATTGAAAGAGTTGCACGCAAGCTTAAAGGTAAGATTAAAGAAAAAACAATAAGTAAGGTCTATGTATTAATGGGTGTGATTACATTTGCACTATTTATTCATGGACTTATAGTAGGTAGAGGAGAACACTTAAATTCAACATACGAATACACAACATACCCAATAGAAAAATGTACCTTTAACAGTGTAGAGTTTAATAACACATCACAAAATCTTAATGAGTCGTATGTAATAGTAGAGGAACCAAATAGTGAATATCAAAATGTAGTAGTGAAAGAGAAAGAAAACTATGAAATTCAATGGTTCTGCAGAGTTAAATGGACATCAAACAAATATCATGTTTATCTATCAGAAGATGTATATGAAAGACTCAAAGATAAAGATGTAATCTACAAAGCAGATTAAATAATTGTATCATTGTTTCGTAGAAAAACATCGGTACAAAGTGTATCAAGAATAATAAGAAAACCAAATGTTAAAAATGAATCATTAGAAAGTAGAAAACCAGAGTATGAAAATGTATCAAAACTCCAAAATAAACCCTATAGAAAAGAAATGTACCTAAGGAGGCTAAAGAAAGACATTATTTCATAGTGTATCAAGAATGAAGAGCAAACCTGTGTAAACGAGTGTATCAATTCGTAATGAGCAAACCTATGGAAAAAAGTGTATTGAATAAGGAAAATTATAGATGAAAACAATTAAAAATAAGATAATGCATTTGTTAAATAATAAGAAACAGTTGTATGAATTTCCAATACAAAATATAACATCTAGCTTACATAACTTATATGGAATAACAAGTGTTAGTTTGTTAAATGGCAATTTGAATAATGATATAAAAACTAAGTTATATAAGATAATACTCGGAGAAAAAATACAACATGATGTTAAAATAAAGGATGCATTAGCTATAGGTATATCATATTATGAAGAACCGGAAGGAATAATATATGGTATAGATAATAACATAGTATTTGAGTATGCTTACTATATAGACTTTATATATGGAGCATTGAGATATAGTAAAAAACGTTTTGATAAGAAGTTACAAAACCATATTGGAAGGAATACAGAAATTTATATGTTATCACATATCTACAAGTTAGATGATGACACTATTAATAAATTTAAACTACTAGGAGTAGATATAACGGCAGATATTATAGAGGAACTAGTTGACAGTAACAGGTTACAATTATTATATTAACTATATGCACATAGAAATCCAGAAGGTAAAAGCGAATCAAATTCATTGAAGAAAACCTATGAAACGTAATGTATCATATGAACGTAGCTAGACCATTACTTATAAATACATCTTAGGAGGATATAGAAAACCATTTAATGTAAAATGTACCAGAGAGGTGAAAGAAAACCATTCATACCTAGTGTGTATTAAGGAGAAAAATAAAAAATGGACATAAATATTAGAACAACATTCCCATATTTACAAATTAAAGAATCAATATTAAATAGATATAAACACATAAGAGATTGTTATGTTCGACATAACATAAATTATAAAGCATATCAAGAATTATTAGAAAGTAGAGAAAAGATAAGAGACAATCAATCAGCTTATTTTTCATTAATGATTAGACCAAACAGTGATTACTTATGGAATGTCATCTATGCAATTGTAGAAGATTTCATTTATGTGTATTGCTTTGAGACATATAATGAGTACAGTGAGCCAAAGGAATATGTGGCAGTTCAATCTTATGGGCAGGACTATAGATATTGTCTAGATGCAATATATAAAATAGATAAAGAAACAGTAAATAAATTCAAGTTGCTTAGTAGTAATGGATTAAGTCCAGATGCAATATTTAAGTTATTACATACAGATAAAACAATAAGCTTCACATAGATTGCAGTTAAAGAGAGGAGAAATTAATTCAGATTTTGAGTATCCTGCCTTTAAAATCAACAGATAAAACAATAAAAATTGTTTAGTAGGAAGTTAACATGATTTCAAAGAAAGACATTGAAAAAATAGTATATAAACATAGCAAAAAATACGACTATCCAAGTAAAAAATTTCTAGATAGCTTATTTGATATAGACGGTGTAGCAAATGCAGGTCTACTAAGACATGAAATGTCAGAGAATAACAAAGTTGAACTATATAACATTGTATTTAATGAAAAGAATACAGTGTCAGAAGATTTAGCTAAACACATGGCATTAAACGTTTGCTTCGGTAATGGTGGTATAAGGCATAACATATTCGCAGTAGAAAACGGAGTTATATTTGAGTATACATATTATATTGATATGACTTGGGAAATGATAGAGAAGCAATATAATATCAAAAGAATAAAAGACAAACTAAGAATCAAAGATTTACATAATGGAACACAGTGGCATGCGCCTTATAAATTAACAGGCATGTATAGATTAGATAAAGACACAATGAATAAATTAAATTTGCTTGGAGTTAAAATTGATGGATGCATGCTACAGAAAATAGTTGAACAAGGTAAGGTTGAAGCTATTACAATGAAATAAATAATACGGACGAGGTAATAGACAAATATGACAACTTGTACAGATAATGGAGCAAATAAAGAAAAGATTAAGCGGCTAGATAATTGTATAAGTTCATTTCCAGTTATTGCAGTTACAAATGGATTAATGCGAAACTATAAGAATATTGTGAGATGTAACATGAAAAGTAATATTCCAATTGAAATGGAGTATGACTATAGAAATTTATTAAAAGGACAGTACGGTGGACATGTTGATAGACTTCGTAAGGGGTTAGGTATATATACTATGTGCAATACTGATATAGCTTGGACAAAAATATATGTGCTTGTAGGAAATTTATTATTTGAGTATTTACTTCACATGAATTATTTTAAGGAAGAACCCAAAATAATTCATTTAGATACACATATAACAAGAGAGTACATATTAAAATCAATATATAAATTAGATACAGACACAATGAATAAATTAAATATTCTTGGTGAGGTAAATATTAGACCGGAAAACTTTTATAAGTTAACATTATCAGATAAAATAGAAGATTTGATGGTAACAAGAATACATTATTAGGTAAAAATATGTTAGGGTTAGGAAAATACATAGAACCTATGGAATTATTTCCAATAGGCGAAATAAGAAAGAGCATAGAACAAAATTATAATGGATTATACTATCTAGTCAGGCTAAATGGCAATGTGAGTGAAAAAGTTGCAAAAAAGATAAATAGAATTAGCAAAGGTAAAGTAATTAAACTTACACCTAGAGAGATAGAACAATTAAGTTTAAGATTAAGCAAATCAAATAGAAGTGTAATCCAAGGAGAAATACTATACAGCATTATAGACAATTTTATATATGAATATAAGTTAGATATGGAATCTTATTTTAACTCAAGGAACTATAAATTTAATGACTTAGTGCATGGATATAAATTCAATCTAAATCAAGTTTATATGATGAGTCAAGATAGTTTTAATAAGCTAAGGATACTAGGTAAGGAAAATGACATAAATGTAATAACTAAACTAGTTGATAATAGTAATACAATCAAGTTAATAGAAGTTAAACAGAATAAATAGAAATTTATCGTATCATTTTGTAATAAGTAAACCAATGAAAGTAAATGAATCTTATAAAACAAGTAAACCACAAGAATGGAATGAAAAGTTGACAGGGAGAAATTTAGTAAGACATTATGGATAAAAAAGAATACTTAAGTATATTAAGTGAAATAGACGTAGATAAAATAAACAAACAGCTAAAATATAATTACCATAATCAATTTAAGTTATACTTCAATAAATGGTGGGACACTGATAAATCTACTATAGCGTTGTGGATTATGGGAAGTTTTAAAAAGGACCAGAATATTGAAGAGCTTTTAGGCTTAGAGATAAATGAATACGACTATCATGATAATGAAGATAACTTTCCTAATAGAGTAATCATTACAATAAAAGACTATGTACTCGAGTATTTAAAGTGGGAAACAGTGATAGGAAATTATACAACAGACAGTTATAAATTAACTACATTGTATAAGATACCAGACTCCTTGAAGAATAAAATGGCTGTATTAGGTGAAAAGTTGACAGTAGAAATGATATGTAAAGCAATTGATAACAAGATATTAACCAATATTTAGTTAGGAGTAGTTAAATGGAAATTAAGGATTTGGACCTTAGAAAATTAAATTCACAACTTAAAATAAATTATAACGGAGTTGTTGAGCTTGTATATAAGGATTGGACACAAGAGAATAAAAAGGTAATACTTAATTGGTTAAATGGAAATGACCGATTTAGAGCGAAGGCAGAAGATTTATTATGTATAGGCATATTTAAAAATACTAAGCATACAGTTGATAACAAGTATACAGTATATTTAATAATAAATGATTTCATAATAGAATACATAGGTACTGAAGAACACTATTACATTGGATATTATGATATTGGCAAATTGTATAAAATAGGAACAGAGTTAAAGAATAAGCTTTCAATTATGGGTAAAAATATGACACATGATATGATTGAGAGAGCAATCAGAAATAATAAGTTAGAGATTATATATGAATAAGAATGACATAATTAAATTACAAAACATTTTAAATACAAAGGCAAATTATCAATTAGCGCTTAACTATAATGGGTTAGTCACTTTAAGTCATACATTTTCAAAGAGTGACTGTATAACAATACATAGATGGTTAGATGGATACATTGTCGACGATAGCTATATAGGTGAGTTATTAAGATTAACAATTCATTATGAAAGACTGTACAATTGCAGGTTTAATGTCGACAATCTTTATTTAATAATTGATAGGTATGTAATTCATTACGAGGCATCTAGATTAAGAGGACATATAAATCATTATAGCATAAGCGGTCTATATGCAATAAGTACAGACTTTATGGATAAGTTACGATTATTAGGAAAAGAATTAACATTAGATATTGCAAAAGAATTAATGAATAGTCATTCTATCTATGTATGTAGATACGTATAAAAATGAGAGTTTGTCAGATTTTGGAAGAAAACCTTTAGAGCTTAATGAACCTATTAGAAAAAAGATAACCAAAGGAGGTTAGTGTATCAAAAGTAAAAAGAACACCAGATTATGTAAATGAGTCATATATAAAAAGCTGAAAAATATTAAATTACTAGAAAAGATATACAATTTATAAACTAGTAATTTAATATTTTTTACAATTAATGGAATGGTAGTAAACCAAAGAACAGAAATGTATCATGAACAAATAAGTATAGCATACCAAAATGGGTTAATGAATCATCCATATTTAGAGAACCAGAAAGGGAGAATGAATCACGCTTATTTAGGAAAACCAAAATGGGGGAATGTATCATTTACAAAAAGATAACCTTCATAAAGTAATGCATCACTGGTCGTTAGAAAACCAATAATAAAAAATGAACTAGAGCATATCAATAGGAACATAAAGGCAGAGTGCATCAGTAAAGTGTAGTAAACCAAGATAAACAAATGTAAAAATAATAGGAAAAGGTAGTACATGAAAATGACTAGTAATAAAGATGTGGCAGACATTCAAAAGTCAATAATGAATATGGAAGTTGATGGTAGAATTAACTTTGCTAAGAGTTATAGAGAACTTCACGAAACTATAATGTTCGGCATTTTAAATAATACGATATACAAGCACAAACATCTCGGTTTAAGTATAGTAGTGTACTTCAATGAAAATGAAACAGGACCAGAAAAGATATACCATATCTTTAGAAATAGATTATTAGTCTTTTTACCTTATGAAAGTGAGTTTAAAGAGGTAGATAATGACATATATGAGTTAAAAGAAGTATACTTAATTGATAGTGATACATTCAATAAAATGAAGTTACTGGGGTTAAATAAGTTATCAGACACTAACATTAATAAAATGTTTCACGATAAAAAATTAATGGAACTTATAAAGATAAAGGAAGGGAAGTTGTATCTAAATGGAAAATACCATGCGGATTTATAAAGAAGGCTTCATAGATTGGGTAACAAAAGAAGATATTATAACCGATAACCTTGATGATATAAGATTAACAAATTTAATTTTATATGTTAACAATGTAGAGGTAGATAGAAAACTTGAGTGGATAATAGATAAAAAGACTTGGACAGGTCAGACCTTAATAGTTAAACAATTCAAACAATTTATTTTTATCTTCAAGTATAATGATAAAGGAAGTCTTTTCAATTCAGGCTGGTACAGGTATGAGTTATCAGACATATTTAAAATAGATAGTGATACAATAAATAAATTAAATATACTTGGTATAGAAATTGATTACAAACGATTTATAAAATTATTAGGCAATAAAAGGTTAAGGAGACTATATAATAGCAATTTACAATGGATATATTAGAGATAACAAAGAAAGAACTTATAGACTTCTTTAATGTTAAACAAACGGAACAGATTTGTACTATTGATGGTGTAGCTAATTTAAAAGCTACACATGATTTCAGTGTAGATTCAAATTTAGACATAATGGCTAGCGTTCTAAATGAAAAGTATTTCAACAACTATATTTATATACTGTGGAGTAAATTCAAAATTACATTAGAAATGTATGAAAATGGCTGTATATTTGTTAACGACCACGTATATACAGTTCTGAATAACTTTATATTTAGTTATAAGCTAACTGGATATGAATATAAGAGATACTTCTTTGAGTTGGATAACATATATAAATTAAATATAGAGCAAATGGATAGAATAAGCATAACAAGTTTATTAGGTGGAACAACTCAAAAAGATTTATATAATATAAGTTTAGAGTGTAAACCACTGGGATATTATAAAAGAACTAGTTAATAGAAATAAGTAAACCATTGACCAGTAACGAACCATAGTGCTTAAATAAAAAACATGGTGTCATAGTGAATCAATATTTTTCTAGATAACCAATGGAATTAAATGTATCAGTTATGATAAGTAGACCAAACGTATAAAGTGTATCACGTTAATTGAGAAAACCTATGGAATGCAATGTATCGTACGAAGAAAGACAACCAGTGCGGAATAATGAATCATATGGATTTAGTGAAACCATTAAATTGTAATGTATCATTACAATGAAGTAAACCAATAAATACTAATGAACCATTAGGAGGTAGTCAAAACCATTCATGTTTAGTGTATCAAACAAGTGAAGTAAACCAGCAAGAAATAATGTATCAGGAGAGATAGTCAGAAAGACCAATTTTATTTAATGTACCAACGTGAGTAAGTAAACCAAACCATGGTAGTGGTTATAAAAAGTAGTAGAAATAGGAGACAACAAAATGTCTAGTGATTATTATAGAGAAGCTCACATGGAATTAGAGGATTTTTTAAAAATGCTGCGGGACAAGGGGATCCCCTTTGGCCTTGCCAGCGCCTCCATCAGGGAAAACATCGATTTCTTTTTTGATACCTTTTCCCTTGGAAAATGGTTTCGAAAAGAGGATGTGGTCTATGATGACGGCACCTACCCGGACAAGGGTGCTATGCACCTGGAAGCCGCCCGCCGCCTGAATGTTTCGCTGGAGCATTGCCTCGTAATTGAGGACAGCCCAACTTCCATTCGGCTCGCCAGGCAGAACGGTGCCGGCCAGATCGTCGCAGTTGGCGAAACGGCAGATGCCGCAGCCCTGACGAATCTGGGCGCCGACCACTATATGCAGGATTTTACCCAGTTTGACTGCGCATGGCTATCATGCTGAAATTCCGTTTGATTTGAGTTTCCACAAACAATGATGCACAAGACGACTTCCGGATGAAGTCGTCTTGTTTTTCTCTCACAGCACAGAAATCCCGCCCTGCGTCAGGGCGGGATCTCTATGTATGCTTACTTGATAATTTGCTGGACAGCAAACCGGGAAACGTCCACAACGGTCTTGGGGGCGATCTCGATTCCGATGATCTCGTCCTTGTCGATTCGAACCACCTTGCCGATAAAACCACCGGCAAACATGACCTTGGTGCCCAGGGCCAGGGTGGTGTGGATGTCGCCGACTTCCTTGCGGCGCTTGCGCATATTCACGGCGGAAATGATGGACAGGATCAGG
>CALAEX010000002.1 GCA_937891165.1 uncultured Lachnospiraceae bacterium
GTTTCGTCCCGAGCGAGAGCGTGTCCTAGAAGATATCAAATAAATCAAAGCTTTTATCTATTTTCCGATTGCCCCTTGTTTCAATATGGGTCTTTGGTTGGATCATACTCTTCACCCCAAGAAATCTGAGGTGGTGGTGTCACTCTATATTCTTCCGCAGAATTTTCATTTTCTTGTATTGTGTCTTTTTTCGTTTCTTCAGAAGAAATATCCTCTGAATCTGTCTTTTCTTCTTTCGTATCTGATACTATATCATTTTCTTTTATAACATCTGTTTCCATGATTTCATTTTCTATTTCTTCTTGTGCATATGGGTCAATTTCTACAATTGGAAAATTTTTATGTATGTTATCCATATAAGTTTTCCAAATAGCAAGCGGATAAGTATTTCCAGATAGACCTTTCATTGTTTTTGGCATATCACATCCCACCCAAACGCTTGTTGTATAATATGCAGTATATCCAACAAACCATCCATCTTTTTTATCATCGGTTGTTCCTGTTTTTCCTGCTGCAATTGCCGTTTCTAGATTATTTTTTCTAGCTGTTCCATCCGTCATAACACCTTTTAATACACTTGTCATTGTATTTGCTGCTTCTTTTGTATAAATTCTTTTTTCTGTAATAGTATCTTTCACTATGTCCTTTCCATCACTATCTGTAATGCGAATAATACAAGTAGGTGTTCGAAAAATCCCTTCATTCTCTATTGTTGCATAAGCACTTGCCATTTCTAGTGCACTCACCCCATAAGTAAAACCACCTAATGCGGCAGCAGGTACATAATCATTTTTCACTATTTTACGAAAATTCATTTTTTTCAAATACGATAATCCTACTTTTGGAGTTAATTCCGAAAATAAGTTCCATGCTACTGTATTTTGGGACTTTTCTACCGCAGTACGCACCGTAATTTCCCCTAAATAAGCACCAGCGTTCACTGGTCCATCTTCTACTTTTTCATCTACTACAATTGTATCAGGTGTCAAACCTCTCTCAAACCATGGAGTATAAATAATCAATGGTTTAATCGAACTTCCGGGTTGCCTGAAACTTTGATACGCTCGATTTAATGTATATCCAATATAATCTTGTTCTCTCCCTCCAACAATCGCAACGACATAACCCGTTTCATTATCAATACAAACTGCCGAAGATTGTAATGTATAAATTCCTTCTTCATTTACTTCGGTAAATTCTTGAGTTTCCATATTTACAGCTTCTTGTAACAATTTCTGTTTTTGTAAATCAATCGAAGTATAAATACGATACCCTCCTGTATATAACTGTTGTTGCCAATACGCATATGCTGTTTGATATTCTTTCTCATAAGCTATTTTATCTGCTTCTTTCTCAAAACTATTTTGAAAAACAAATCCATCATTCTCCATAAACGCTCGAATCGCACAATAATAGACATACGTTTCCACATAATTATGATGACTATTTGCATTCCCCTGTTCTAACACAATTTCTTGTGCGATTGCCAAGTCATATTCTTCTTTTGTAATTTTTTCTCCTTCCAACATTTGCAATAACATACGGTTTCTTCGTTCTATCGTCTTCTCCATTTGCAAATAAGGGTCATATAAACTTGGATTATTCGGAATCGCACATAAAAATACAAGCTCTGACAAAGATAAATTTTGCACACTTTTATTAAAATAACCTTTTGCGGCTGCCTGAATGCCATAAAATCCATTCGAAAAATAAATATTATTAAAATAAAATTCTAAAATATCTGTTTTAGAATATTGTTTTTCCAATTCCCATGCTAAAAATATTTCTACTAACTTACGCTCATACGTTACTTCATTCGTCAAATAAATCGTCCTCGCAAGCTGTTGCGTAATGGTACTTCCTCCTTGCGTAATTTTCCCTCGATTTTGCAATAAATAATAAAATGCTCGCACATTTGCAATGACATCCACGCCACTATGTGAATAAAATCTTCTATCTTCTGTTACTACCATGACATCTATCGCATCTTTGGGAATTTCTTCATAGGTTAAATAATACATATCTTTCCCTGAACGCAACATAGAAATTTTCTCTCCATTACTATCATAAACAATACTCGTTAAAGAGGCTCTAAAATCTTCCCGTTCCGAATTTTTTGCAATGGATTCTGCTCTTTGCTTTAATGCTAATACAGCCTCTCCATACGTTTGATATAAGTAAATTCCTGTTCCAAAAATACAAAGTAAGAGTAAAATTATAAAAATTTTACACCCATTCCACAACACTTTTCCTATTATCCTAAAAAACCGTTTCATATTCCATTCCTATCTATTTTACTCCATATATTCCTTTATAAAAGCAACTATCCTAAATCTGCTTTACTACTTCCACATGAACACAAATATTCTACTATAGCTTAAAATTCAAAGCACCACTTTCATAAATACTTGGTCTCGTTCATCTTGACTAATTCCCAAATACCGTTTTGTAATTTCATAAGAAGAATGATTATAAATCGACATCAATAAGGCTGGCGGAACTCCTTTTCTCCAAGCTTGATATCCAAATGTTTTTCTAAGAGAATGGCATGCAATATTTTCCTCAAAACCTAACTTACTCCATGCTCCTTTAATAATGGTATATGCTCTCTGTCTCGTAATTGGTTGATTTTCTCCCTTCTGACTGATAAAAATATAATGCTCTGGTGATGTTCTTTTCTCTTTTCTTCTTAATAATTCTAATGCTTCTATAATCGCCCTATTGAGTGCTATTGTATTCCTTTTCTTCGTTTTCTTTTCTATGACAATGAGATGTTTCCGAAACTTATTATACCTATAATTATATACATCTTTCCAACGTAACACGATAATATCACTAATTCGTAACGATGTATTCATTCCAAGTATAATTAAAGCATAATTTCTAAATTGTCCCCTATCAAAAAAATACTCTTTTAAAGCATTGATTTGTTCCAGTTCTTTTATCGGTTGTGTTTTTCCCATGATTGCAATCCTCCTTCCTAATTATTATAAAAGATTGCAATACTAATGTCTTTATAAATTTAGTAATCATTTCTTCCTCTATTATAAAATCTACTTATATATAATAAAACTCTCTTGAAGTTCAGAATAGCACATACTATCAAAAAAAGAAAGAGAAGTTCTTATTTTTTCTTATAAAAATAGAAAACAAGAACTTCTCTTTTCCTTTATTCCTTTTTATTTTCTTATCAATCAGATATTCATAATCCACCATTTGATGCTCTACGCATCCTCTGTAGGAGGACTTATTTGATTTGGTTCAATTCCTTAATACTGCCCCACTTCGTATCTTTTTCTGATAAAATCAAGTCTGCCTCTGTCATTCCTTCTGGCATTGGCCATTCTATTCCAATTTCTTTGTCATTCCACAAAAGACCGCCTTCATCATTTGGATGATAAAAATCCGTTACTTTATAACAAAATTCTGCATAGTCTGAAAGTACAAGAAAACCATGTGCAAAATCTTTTGGAATAAAAAACTGCTTCTTATTTTCCGCTGAAAGCACTACTCCAAACCACTTTCCAAACGTTTCAGAACCTTCTCTTAAATCTACTGCTACATCAAATACTTCTCCATGTATCACTCTTACTAATTTATCTTGAGGAAATTCCTTCTGAAAATGTAAACCACGAAGCACTCCTTTTTTAGAAGCAGATTGGTTATCCTGTACAAAAGTACAATCAATACCAGCTGCTGCAAAATCATTGTAATTATAAGTTTCCACAAAATATCCACGAGCATCTCCAAATACAGTTGGTTCAATTACTTTTAATCCTTGAATACCATTGCAATTTTCTATTACTTTTATTTTTCCCATACAATACTCCTATTAATTTCCTAAAATTTACGTTTCACCAAAAAATATATATTCTTTTTAAAGCTCTTTTAAATATCGTTCTAGTGCATCCTGCCATGTTGGAAGTAATGCAAATCCATTCTCTACTAACTTACTCTTATCTAAACGACTATTAAATGGTCTTGCCGCTTTTGACAAGCCATATTCTTTTGTTGTTACTGGTACTACATTTGTTGTATACCCTGCCTGTTTAAAAATTTCACAAGTAAACTCATACCATGAAATATATCCACCTTCATTTGTAGCATGATAATATCCATATTTTTCAGACTCTGCCATATCTACTAAAAGTCTTGCTAAATCAAATGTATACGTTGGTGTTCCAATTTGGTCACAAACAACACGAACTGTATCATACTTTTGTCCTACATTTAACATCGTTTTAATGAAATTTTTACCATTTTTACCAAATACCCATGCAATACGAACAATAAAATATTTCTCTAAAAGTTCTGCTACTGCAAGCTCGCCTTCTAACTTTGTCTGTCCATACACACTCAATGGTCGATACTCTTTGCAATCTGGTTGCCAAGGTGTTTCCCCTTGTCCATCAAATACATAATCAGTACTAATATAAATCATTTTGCAATCTAGTTTCTTACATACCATAGCAATATTTCTAGTTCCACCTGCATTGATAGCACGTACTTTTTCTATCTTATCTTCCTCTTCTGCTAAATCTACGGCTGTCCATGCAGCACAATGCACGACTACTTCTGGCTGTACTTTTTGAAGGACTTCCTCCACAGCCATTGCATTTGTAATATCCATTGCAATATATTCGTCTGCACTACTATCTGTTGCTTCTACAATATCACTGCCAATCGCAACATGACCACGTTTTTTGAGTTCATTTACTACATCAAATCCTAACTGTCCAGCAACTCCTGTTACAAAAACTTTCATTTCTTATCTCCATTCTATCGATTGCCATACATTTTTGCATAATAATTTTGATATTCTCCAGAAATAATGGTTTCCCACCATTCTTTATTGTCTAAGTACCACTGAATTGTTTTTTTAATTCCATCGGCAAATTTTGTTTCAGGTAACCAACCAAGTTCCTCATGAATCTTTGTTGGGTCAATTGCATAACGCATATCATGTCCTTTACGGTCTGTAACATAAGTAATTAAACTTTCTGGTTTATTTAATTCTTTACAAATGATTTTTACAATATCAATATTTCTCATTTCATTATGTCCACCGATATTGTAAACTTCACCAACTCTACCTTTATGAATAATCAAATCAATCGCTTTACAATGGTCTTCTACATAAAGCCAATCTCTCACATTGATACCTTCGCCATAAACAGGAAGTGGCTTATCATTTAATGCATTCGCAATCATCAATGGAATTAACTTCTCTGGAAAATGATATGGTCCATAGTTATTGGAGCAACGACTAATACTAATTGGCAAGCCATAAGTTCTATGATATGCTTGTACTAATAAATCTGCGGATGCCTTGGAGGAACTATATGGCGAACTCGTATGAATTGGTGTTTCTTCTGTAAAAAATAAATCAGGACGGTCTAATGGTAAATCTCCATACACTTCATCCGTAGATACTTGATGATATCTTGTAATTCCATACTTTCTACAAGCATCCATCAGTACCGCTGTACCCATAATATTCGTTTCTAAGAAAACACCAGGATTTTCAATGGAACGGTCTACATGACTTTCTGCCGCAAAATTTACAACAATATCTGGATGTTCTTCTTCAAATAATTGATATACTGCTTCTCTATCGCAAATATCTGCTTTTACAAAACGAAAATTTTCATTCTGCATCACTGGTTCTAACGTAGATAAATTTCCTGCGTATGTTAATTTATCTAAACATACAATACGATACTCTGGATATTTCTTTAACATATGAAATACAAAATTAGAACCAATAAATCCAGCTCCACCTGTTACAATAATCGTCATATCATTTTTTCTCCTTTTAATAACTAATTTTTCCTTCTGCAACTCTCTTTAAATGCTCTCCATATGGAGATTTTCCATATCTGGCAGCAGATTCTAGCAATGTTTCTTTGCTAATCCAACCATTGATATACGCAATTTCTTCCGGTGCAGAGATTTCAATTCCTTGACGCACTTGAATCATCTTTACAAAATCGGATGCTTCTACCAAACTATCCATCGTTCCTGTATCTAACCATGCAAAACCGCGTCCCAACAATTTAACCTTTAATGAGCCATCTTCTAAATACATACGATTTAAATCTGTAATTTCTAATTCCCCTCTTTTGGATGGTTTGACTTGCTTTGCATATTCTACTACTCTTTTGTCATAAAAATAAAGTCCTGTAATACAATAATTTGACTTTGGCTGTTTTGGTTTTTCCTCTACGGAAATTACTTTACCAGTTTCATCAAACTCTACAATACCAAAACGCTCTGGGTCATTCACATAATAGCCAAAAATTGTTGCCTTTCCTGCATTACTATTCACTGCCGCTTCTCGTAATAACTTGCTAAAACCATTTCCATAGAAAATATTGTCTCCTAATACCATAGCACAAGGCTCATCTCCAATAAATTCTTCTCCAATTAAAAATGCTTGTGCTAATCCATCAGGACTTGGCTGTTCTTTATAAGACAGTTGAATACCATACTGACTACCATCTCCTAATAAACGCTCAAAATTTGGCAAATCTTGAGGTGTAGAAATAATCAAAATATCTTTAATTCCTGCTAACATCAAAGTAGATAATGGGTAATAAATCATTGGCTTATCATACACAGGTAACAATTGTTTAGAAGTAACCATCGTTAATGGATACAATCGAGTGCCAGAACCTCCGGCAAGAATAATACCTTTCATAGTTTTTCGTCCTTTCTTTTATTCCGTTTTTTATAGTATAAAAGGTGACGTTAGGTTACTTTCAAGTACTTTTTTCTTTTTTTATAAAAAATTTTTCTTGGAAGAAATAAAAATGCCTGCATCTTTTGTAATCGTAAATCCATATCTTGTTTTTTCAGTCACAAAACTTTTAAATTCCTTATATCTATCTAAAAGAATTTGATTTTGATTTCCATGACAAGATAAAATATATTCTAATAATAACTCTGGTTGATTTAACTCGATTCTATCCTCATACCGTATTAACTTTGTATTAGAAAATATCTTGTCTAGAAAAAAACACCCATTTTCTAACCCAAACCGTTCATATAAATTTTCTGCTGCCAGTAAAATTCTACTATCAAACGCTTGCACTAAATGAGTTATCTCTTTCATATGCTGACTTCCATACGTGCTACAAATAAATTTCCCATCCTCTTTTAACACACGATGCACTTCACGACATACGTTTTCCACATCATCACAATAAAATAATAAATGATTTGCAATCACTAAATCAAAACTCTTTTCTTCAAAAGGAATTTCTTTACAATCAAAAACTTGAAAAGAAAATTCTTCCTTCTCTCTTTTATATTCTAATAACCCTTCTGTAACGGCACGCCTTGCATCTCGAAGCATTCCATCTGATATGTCAGAAAGTACAATCTCTATCTCCTTTGGTAATTTATCCATATTTTCTGTCCATAATGCTCCATTTCCACAACCAAGCTCCAACACACACATTCCAGACTTTAACTCACACTGTTGAAAAATCCATGGAAACCAACCTTGCTTATTAATCGAATACTCCTTATGCAAACGAATTCTTGCCGACACATTTTCTGCATTCCGATATTGCGTTTTTAAACTTTCTTCCATTCCTGTTAGATGAATTAACTCTAACATATAGCTATAATCTAACTGTTGCTCCTTCTCAATGGTAGAAATAGTATTCTCGATTGCATTTTCTACTAACTGCATTTGTTCTATTTTATCTTGTATTAACTTTTTTTGTAACTTTAACGAATTATACATGAAATGATAATCTGTCGTATCAATGGAAAGTTCTTTAATATCCTCTAAAGAAAATCCAAGATACTTCAATAACAAAATTTGTTGTAACTTAGCAAAATCTTTTTCTGTATAAAATCTAGCCCCTGATGGAGTTCGATAAGAAGGCTTTAAAATATTTTGTTTATCATAAAATCGAATTGTCCTTAACGATACACCCGCCATCTTAGCAAACTGCCCAGATGAATAATAACCATCTAATTTCATAGTTCTTCTCCATTTCTTGCAACTTATTTAAATACAACTATAACATATTCCAAAATATTCATACATTTCTCACTTTACTTTTTCTCTCTTTATGATAGAATGAAGGTACTATTTGTCACTAATAAAACATTTATTATTTTTTTGAGGTGTACTATGAACAAAAAACGACATGACAAATCTATTTCCTTTTTTTCTGCAATATTACTTTTAATAGTTCATACCATCATATTTACTTGGATTTGGTACAAAATATATCGTCCAGGAATTGTACTTCCTTATGTTGGTAAAGGAAATTATGCAATTATCTTCTTATATAGTATTCTTTTATTAGCATCAAATCAAGTATTTGGTGGATTACGTCTTGGATATTATAAAATATTAGATAGCATTGTAGCTAGAACACTTAGTTTATTTACTTCCTATTTTCCTATGTACCTTGTGATTTCTCTTATTTCTTATCGACTTGTTTCGCCACTCTATATTTTATTTGCCCTCTTGATAGGATTTGCTTTTAATGTTTTTTGGACTTGGTTTTCCAATTTTATTTATTATCGAATAAATCCTCCAAGAAAAATGCTCTTAATTTATGGAGAAAGCCCGATTGATGAAGTATACACAAAAATCACATCTCGTAGTGAAAAATATCAAATTGTAAAACATATTCATTACAGTTTAGGAGAAGAAGCTTTAAAAAAAGAAATTATAGAACACGAAGCGGTTGTCTTATATGATTTATCTGCTTCTTTACGAAATCATTTAATGAAATTTTGCTATGAAAACTCCATTCGTGTCTATATCACGCCAAAGTTATATGACATTTTAATTCGTGGAGCATCTGAAATGGATTTATTTGATACACCACTACTTTTAATGAGAAATCGAGGCTTATCCCCCGTCCAAGCCTTTGCAAAACGAAGTATGGACTTATTTGTTTCTATCCTGTGCCTCATTCTTACCGCACCCATTATGCTTCTAATTGTAATTATAATGAAATGTTTTGATAAAGGACCTGTACTATACCGTCAAACAAGACTCACATTAAACGGAAAAGAATTTCAAATTTTAAAATTCCGTAGCATGTACACCAACGCAGAAAAAGACACTATTCGTCTTATGAGTAAAGAAGATGACCGTATTACTCCTATTGGAAAAGTACTACGAAGAACTCATCTTGACGAACTTCCACAATTATTTAACATTATAAAAGGAGAAATGTCTTTTGTAGGACCTCGTCCAGAACGACCAGAAATTGCTAAAATTTATATGACCGAAATACCTGAATTTTCTTATCGTCTTAAAATGAAAGCTGGTTTGACAGGATATGCTCAAGTATATGGAAAATATAATAGTGTCCCATATGACAAACTAAAGTTAGATTTAACTTATATTCAAAATTATTCTATTTTTCTAGATATTAAACTACTTCTTTTAACAGGAAAAACATTATTTATTCCTGACCATGCAGAAGGCATTAGTAGTAATTTTACTACTGCATTGCGGGAAGAAGTTGCCGTAGCAAAAGAAGACTCCAAAGAAAATAGGGCTATCGGAAAATAGATAAAAATTCCTGTTTTATTTGATATCTTCTAGGACACGCTCTCGCTCGGGACGAAACGGAACAGTACTAGGCTCGAAAAAACCTCGCCAAGGACTGCCGTTTCTTTACGGTCCTTATCAGATATCAAATAAAACAGGAGCTTTGCTTGTATTGGTTCTATTTTCCGATAGCCTCCTGAAATTTATTATGTAGTTATCATCGACAACCACTAGCAAAAACTTTATATTATTCATAAAATTTCTAATCTTTTTTCCGACTATCAAAATAGACAAACGTATCAATTGCGTTTAAAATGTCTTCAAAATCTTCTCTTGGCGCAAGTTCTAAATATTCTCGAAGCAACTCATTCTCTCTCTCTCGAAATGGTCCATAAAAAATATCAAATAAATTATGTCCTCTCATATAAATTTTAAATTCTTCAAAATGCTCTTTTAAGTCTTGAATCGATTCGATATCCTTTCCTAGCACCTCTATCAAATGCTGACCACTCACAATACGGTATAAATATTGTTTCCACTTTGCAAATAATGTTTCCCAAAAAGCATCCTCACTTTCTACAATACCTAATTTCGCCATAATCGTTGGATTTAAAAAATAATTTTCAAAAGAATAATACTTTAAAATCAATACATTTTGTCGTTGTACTCTTGGTAATTTATCAATATCTTGTAAATTTCTCTCGCTATAATACTTGCAAAGTTGCCCTGCTAATTCTTCTGAATTTTTTCCATCGCCATCTCGAATCATTAAAAATTGGTCACGTAAATAAAGTTGATTCATATATTTTAAATTCGCATACGTTTTAATATTGGTACAACTATTTGTTGTAATAATCGAAATACGAGATAATTCTCCCTCTTTATCATAAACTTCCGAATAATATTTTTGTAACAACAATGGAAATCTCGTTTTATCTTGTTTTCCTTCCACAATAAAAACAAAATCTACATTTAAAAAGTCATTCGCACTATATCCTAAATCATTCAAAATACCATCAATATGAGTGTTTTGTCTTGCAACAGAATAACCTTCTTTATCTAATACCATTTGACAAATTTGACCTCTTGTAAAATTAGCAATCATGTTTGGAGAATGTGTTGTAAAAATAACTTGATTTTTCTTAGATAACCGATATAAAATTTTACTTGCTGTTTTTTGTAAGGACGGATGTAAAAACAGTTCTGGATATTCTACAATAATAATACTTGGAATTTTCTTTTCATCTTCAATATAAGTTTCTAATAGAGAAAGCATATAAATACTTTTCATGCCATTTCCAAGATTTTCTACCGAACTTATTCGCTTTGATTCCTCATGCCATGCCTCTACTTCTACTTGAAACATTTCTTCCATGTTGTAAGATAAGGTATAAAGAATCTCCTCTACCCCACCATTTTTTCGATAATTTTCATTGACTTTTTGTGAGAACTCCTCAAAATTCAATTGATACATTTTATATTCCAACAACCTTGCTGTTTCATGCAATTTTAAATCCTCTGGTTTTTTCTGATGAATCAAACCAATACACTTAAAACAATGCTTACAATCTTTTGCAGAATCAAACATACAAGCACCAGAGTGCATACAAGCAAGTTCCTCTGACTTTTGCGATAATAATAAATCCTCTTGAAATGAAGTGATATTTCGATTCGTATCAATAAAATGCAATTTGGGCAAAATTTCTGGAATATATCGATTATTTTTATGAAAACCATCTTCATAACGTATCTTTCCATTGTAGTTAATCGAACACAAAAACGTCAATTCTCCATCACAAAAAGATGGTAGTTTTTCCATAAAATCCCGTTTCCATGAATCATATTTCTTATAAGAACTTACCATCCCCTGCTTATGAAATTGCTGTAACTCCTCTTCCGTAATCGCAAGTGTCATAAAAATCTCAATATTTTGCTTTTTTTCATTAAAATTACTTTCCTTGACTTTATAATTTCCTGTAGCCACACGAATCGCATCTAACACTACGGTTTTTCCTGTATTATTCTTGCCAACTAAAATTAAGGAATTCTCAATATCTGTTATCTTTAATTCCCGAATGGATTTGAAATTTTTTATATGCAAAAATTTAATTTGCATTCCATCATCTCCTTAAATAATTTCTGATTTCCAATCCTCTTCTGATAAATTAGTTATTTTACGCTTTATATTCTAAACGTTTCGTCTTATCTTAACTAATTATTTGTAGTTGTTCATAAACACGAATAAAAGCGAAATCTACTTTGAGTTTCATTAAAAATTCCGACATAATATTATCACTTCTTTCTTTATGATTCATCTTAATTATAAAAGATTGCAGATAGTTTGTCTATAAACTTTTACAGCAAAGTAACACTATCAGAATAAAAAAAAGAATACTCCCTAAAAACAGGAAGTATTTCTGCTAAACAAAGAGAAAATTGTCCTTTTATTATTTTCCAATCAATAATAACAGCAAAGACATAAGAGCATACATCTCAAATGCCATCGCAATCACATCATAAAGTAACAAAATGATACACAATTTGCTTTCTTGTACATCAGAAAAAAATGCTCCAAGGTCTTTAAAAAAACCAAACCCTTTTCCAATCCAATAAGATAGATATCCAAACAACACATTAATAACCATTGTCAATAAAATAATAGCCGAAGTTTTTAATTCCTCAAATAAATTTCCAAATCCCATGAGTACAAATAAATTCCTATTTTCTTCCGAAAAAACTCCCTGAGTTAAATTCTCCTCCATCATACCTGCTTGCATATTACATGCTATGTTCAAAACAATACTTACAACAGTAAATAATATCGTCAATATAATTAAGTACCTTTCTGTTCCAGAAGTTTCAGAAAAATACTCTTTTAGTTTCTTAAACATAATTTTTCCTCCGTTATTCTTTTTAATAATCTTTCATAGACCTTCTCACTAAAATAAGCAACTCCCTACTTCAACACTTTATATATTGGAAGTAGGGATTGCTCGTCCCTTTATACCAACAAATGGAATTTAATTGTTTTTATATGGTATTCCATGGCGTTGTGCATATGTTTCTGCATAAGAACCAGAGGGGGGTTTAACTGTTGAAAGAAATATTACTTAAAATTGTATTTTTGACTAAAATTATCTAATATTTTTCTATAAATTATCCGATATATACCATATAGATAAAAGGAGAACAAATGGATGTATCAAGTTTCTGATTTTACAAAAACTTCCTATCGTGTGAAAGAAGTGGCAGAATTTTTAGGCGTTTCTACCAAAACCATAAGAAGATACGATGAAGAAGGAAAATTACATATGCATCGTACGGAAGGGAATCATCGGATTATCTTACGAGAAGATTTATTATGTCTTTTAGAAGAAAAAGGATTGCTTTATGATAATAGTGTAATGCAAAAAAAAGATGTGATTTATGCAAGAGTATCGAGTCATGACCAAAAACGAAGTGGAGATTTAGATAGACAAATCGTATTTTTAATTGAACATATCGCAGGATTGCAAAATCCAGTGATATTGAAAGAAGTTGGATCAGGATTAAATGATGGACGTGTCCAGTTGCAAAAATTATTACGTATGGTATGTCAAGGAGAAGTGCGAAATGTTTATATTACTTATAAAGATAGGTTAACTCGATTTGGGTATCGGTATTTAGAAACGATATTTGAACTACATGGAGTATCCATTATCGTAGTAAAAGATAGAGAAGTAGAAAAGCAAGTGTATGAAGAGTTAGTAGAAGATATGTTGAGTTTATTAGCAAGTTTTAGTGGAAAATTATATGGATTAAGAGGAAAAAAGTTGAAAAAGGAAGGAACAGAACATGAGCCAAAACGGAACTGAGAAAAAGTTTACAAGAGAAGAATTTGAAACTTGGTATATGTCTATTTATTTAGGATTATCGGAGTATCCTTTTTCTACATTTTTGGAACGAAGTACAACGAGTCAATTAGAACTTTTACTTGCTCGATTAGAAACAGCAAGTTTTCTTCGGCAAGATTGGTATGAAGAAGAAGAGGAACAAGAATGGCTTTTGTTACAAAAATGGCAACTAGAAGAGGTAAAAAGAGAACGAAAACGAAGGGAGGGAATCTATGACAGTTTCTAAGACATTTACCATAGAAACAAGATTAGAAAAGAGGAAAGAATTAGAAGAGTATTTTTCTAGTTATTTGAAAGAATACAATGCCATTTATCGAACAATGTGGAAGAAGATGACAGCTCCTGATTATCATGTTCGATATACGAAAGATAGTTATTTTGTGACAGAAATGTGTCAAATGTATGGAGTATTAAAGCGTACGATTAATTCGATTCGTTATGATATTAAAGGTCGTATCCAAGCGTTAGTAGAATTAAAGAAAACAGAACGACAAGCGTTAGAAATTAAAATTAAGAAAAAGGAAGAGAAAGTACAAAAGTTACAACAAACGATTGAAAAAGTAAAGCCAAAGGTAAGAGAAAATCAAGCAAGCCCATCCGAGTTAAAAAAGTATCGAGAAGAAAAATCCAGTTTATATTATCAAAAAAATCAATTAAATCATCTGAAACAATCCTTGAAGCAACTAAATTATGAAATCGAGCATCAAAAACTATCGTTAGGATTTGGTGGAAAAGCGATGTTTCAAAAACAGTATCATTTAGAAGAAAATGGATATCGCAGTCATGCCCAATGGTATCGGGATTACGTGAAAAAAAGAGATAAAAATGTATTTTATCTGGGGAGTTTAGACGAAACACAAGGAAATCAATTAGTGCAAATGAGATATGTGGAAAAAAGAGATGATTTTACGATACAACTACGGAAAGAGAAAAAGTATAGTGGAGAGAAAAAAGAAGAACAGTATCTTCGATGGGAACACATTACGTTTGCACACTTACGAGAAGAACTGATAGAATTGTTAAAGCATCAAGAAGAGAAAACAAAGGGAGAACGAAGAGCCATTAGTTATCGCATTCGAAGAGAAGGGAAAAAATGGTATTTACAAAGTATCTTTGCGATAGAAGTAGAATCCTATGAAACAAGTAGTACTTATGGAGTGATAGGATTAGATTATAATGATGGATTTATTGAAGTGGCAGAAACCGATGCTTGTGGCAATCTAGTAGGACAACAACATTATCCTTTACAGTATCATGGGACAGGAAACAAAGCAAAAACAGAGATAGAACAGGTAATAGCCAAAA
>CALAEX010000003.1 GCA_937891165.1 uncultured Lachnospiraceae bacterium
AATTTAGTATCTGGACTAGTTGCATACGCCTTTTTACCAAAGAAACCATCTATTCCGTTTGGAACTACCATTTCTGCATAGGTGTTTTTGTCGAACTCACGTTAATATAGCCTATCATATCTTTTGTCTCCTTTGCCTTCTCTTATTTGTTATAATACCACATTTTTTGTCTTTTATCAGAGAAAACACTATCCTTCTTCTAAAAATGTTCTTTTTTTCTCTTCTGACAATTTTAGCAATACTAAAGTATTTTGTAACTTTTACCAAATACTTTACACTTCGTAGTAAATACACAAAGGAGGTTCTTACTTATGTTAGGAGAACAAATTAAAAAACTACGTTTAGCTAAAAATTTAAGTCAAGTACAATTAGCTCACCACCTTGGAGTTACCAAACAATCTATCAGCAATTGGGAAAATAACAATATTCTTCCTTCCATTGATATGCTCAAACGAATTGCTCAATTCTTTACTTGCAGTACCGATTACTTATTAGAATTAGATACTAATAAATATTTTATTGAAATAACTCACCTCTCTCTAGAGCAAGCAACTCATATCCAACAATTGATTCAAGATATGGAACAGCTTAATCAACAACTCTCTGAAATTGCCGTAGCTAAAGAAACCTCTTATAAACTGAAATAAAATCCTTGTTTTTACCGTAAAACTATGTTATCCTAAAAGAAGAAAAGCAAGGAGGATAATTATGAGCGACTTTTTAATGAAACCTAAAATTGATTTTGCATTCAAAGAAATTATGATGAATGAAAAAGCTCGTATTGGTTTTTTATCCGCAATATTAAATATAAAACCAGAGGATATTCAAAGTACACAAATCCTAAATACCAATTTAAGAAAACAACATCAAGAAGACAAACAAGGAATTTTAGATGTACGTGTTTTACTAAATAATCATACAGAAATCGACATTGAAATTCAATTAGCTCAAATAGAGGTATGGGCAGAGCGTACGCTATTCTATCTTTCTAAAATGTACATTGAACAAATTGAAGCAGGCGATTCTTATAATGCCTTTAAACGTTGTGTTTCCATTAGTTTGCTAGACTTTAAATTACTAAAAGACACTGATTATTTTTATTCTTGTTTTCATCTTCGGGAAGATACTAGACATACACTCTTTACAGATAAAATGGAATTTCATATTTTAGAATTACCAAAACTCCCAAAAGAATTACAGGAAGATAGCAGTGATATGCTATTATGGGCAAAGTTTATTAGTGCAGAACAGAAGGAGGAATTTGATATGGTAGCAACAAGAAATCCTTATATTCAAAGTGCTTATGAACAATTACAAATGATTAGTCAAGATAAACAAAAACGATTAGAGTATGAAGCTAGAGAAAAAGCCATTCGAGACTATAATCAATTAATGTATGAAGCCAAAACACAAGGACTTCGAGAAGGACTTCAACAAGGCATCCAGCAAGGCATCCAGCAAGGGGAACTATTCCAATTAGCTTCTTTAGTAAAAAAAGGAATTATATCATTGGAAATAGCACTCCAAGAGATTACAGAAGATAAGAAAGCTCAATTTTTGGAACTGGTTTCATAAAATTTCACTAAAAAAGAAGTGTTCTAACAAAAGGGCTGTTGGTAAATGGAATTAATATAAGCAAAGCTCTTGTTTTATTTGATATCTGATAAGGACCGTAAAGAAACGGCAGTCCTTGGCGAGGTTTTTTCGAGCCTAGTACTGCTCCGTTTCGTCCCGAGCGAGAGCGTGTCCTAGAAGATATCAAATAAAACAAGGCTTTTATTTATTGCCCCTTTTATTTCTTCTTTATTCACATAACTCTTTTATATATTCTAATAATTCCTCAAATCCCCCTTGTGGATAATGAGCATACTCTAATTGCTTTGGATTCAATAAACAATCAGTCAACAAAAATACATTAATTCCTATCGTTTCTGCTACCATATCTTCTCCTACATCATTCCCTACCATCAAACATTCTTCTGGTAATAATCCTGCACGATTTAGAATTTCCTCATAATATTTAGGATTTGGTTTACAATAACTACTCTGTTCATACGTTGTATAAAACAAAAAGTCTTCTGGTAAAAGTCCCGCCCAACGAATACGATTTTGTGTTGCAATTTGCGGAAACAGTGGGTTTGTCGCCAAAATAATTGTTTTCCCCTGTGCCTTTAAAAATTCAATCCCTTCTTTTGCCTTTGGCTGAACTCCACACGCTTCTTTTGCTTTTTCAAATTCATTACGATAAAAAGCATCAAAAATTGGTTCATCCTTTCGACAGTCCTGTCCATGACATTCTGAAAACGTTTCCCAGAAGGCTACTTCATTTGTTCTGCTACCATCATTTTTCACCATTGCCTTAATTCCTGCAAAAACGCTATCTATTAATTTTTGTGGCTCATACCCAAACGGTGCTAAACGTACTGCTAACTGCCCAAAATAAAGTTTCATAAATACCTCTTGGTCCATTGGCAGAAGTGTTCCATCTAAATCAAAAAGAATTGCTTTAATTCCCATTGTTCTTCCCCTTTTATAATGGCTTAATTACCTTCTGATAAATTCGATACAAGAAAATACTACTCAATGTTAAAGAAGCAATTTCTGCAATCGGAAAGGAAAGCCAAATTAAATTTAAATTTCCACTTAATGATAATAAATACGCTACTGGTAGCAATACAACGAGCTGTCTTGCTATTGATATAATCATACTTAAAATACCATTTCCCAATGCTTGAAACATCGAACCTACAATAATACAATAACCTGCAAATAAAAAGCTAATACTAATCGTACGAAGTGCAGGTACTCCAATCGCAAGCATGTCTTCGGATGCTTCAAACAAACTAAATAATTGTGCCGGGAAAATTTGCATTACTAAAAATCCAATCACCATAATACTTACTGCATACGTAATACTAAGTCGTAAGGTTTTCATCATACGGTCTTTTTTTCTTGCTCCATAATTATAAGCAATAATTGGAACCATACCATTATTTAAACCAAATACTGGCATAAAGAAAAAGCTTTGCAATTTAAAATATACTCCAAATACAGCAGCTGCGGTAGAGGAAAATCCCATTAAAATTCGATTCATACCATAAGTCATAATAGAACCAATGGAACCCATAATAATAGAAGGAACACCAACACTATATACTTTTTTAATTACTTCCTTATCTGGTCGAATTTCTTTTACTCTCAACTGAATATCTGGATTTTTCTTTACATTAAACCAAACACCAAGGATTGCTGCTATAATTTGCCCAATGATGGTAGCAATTGCTGCACCTTTCATTCCAAGTGCAGGAAGTCCAAACATACCAAAAATTAAAATCGGGTCTAAAATAATATTGATAATTGCTCCCAATCCTTGTGTAAACATCGTATACAAAGTTCTTCCTGTTGCTTGCAATAAGCGTTCTGTAACAAATTGTCCATACAAACCAAAAGAAAATATCATAACAATCGAAAGATATTGATGACCATATTCAATAATTGCTACATCCTCTGTCTGTGTTGTAAAAAACCAATAGCTTCCGAACATACCAAATAACGCACAAAAAATACTGGTTACTATCATTAAAAAAATACCATTATGTGCTGCTTTATTTGCCATCTTTTGATTTTTTTCACCAAGACTTTTTGATAAAAAAGCATTGATACCAACACCTGTACCAGCACCAAGAGCAATCATTAAATTCTGTACAGGAAACGCCAATGATACCGCAGTTAATGCATCTTCACTAATTCTAGAAACGAAAATACTATCTACTACATTATACAATGCTTGTACTAGCATAGATAACATCATTGGAACTGCCATACCAATTAACAATTTATTTTCGGGCATTACGCCCATTTTATTTTCTTGTATTTTACTTTTTTCTTCCATATAAATATTTCTTCCTATTTCATTAACTCTTCCATTTCATCCAATAATCTATCAAACATAGCAAGACCTGCATTTACTGGTTCTGCTGTTGTCATATCTACTCCTGCAATTTTTAATAAATCAATTGGAGATTTGGAGCAACCACCACTTAAGAATTTCAAATAGTCATCTACTGCTGTTTGACCTTCTTTTAAAATACGATTTGCAATTGCCACTGCCGCTGAAAATCCTGTCGCATACTGATATACATAAAAATTATAATAAAAATGTGGAATTCTCGCCCATTCTAATGCAATTTCTTCATCTACTACGATATCTTCGCCAAAATACTTCTTATTTAAATCATAATATAACTTATTAAATACATCTGGAGTTAAACTTTCTCCACGTTCACACATTTCATGTGTTCTAAGTTCAAACTCTGCAAACATTGTCTGACGATATACTGTACCACGGAAACTTTCTAAGAAATGATTGATTAAATAAGCTCTTTGTACTTTATCCGTTGTCCTATTTAATAAATATTCCATTAACAATACTTCATTACAAGTAGATGCTACTTCTGCAACAAAGATTACATAACGAGAATCTACATAAGGCTGTGTCTGATTGGATAAATAAGAATGCATGGCGTGTCCCATTTCATGTGCTAAGGTAAACATATTGTCGAGTGTATCATTATGATTTAACAAGACATATGGATGTACCCCATAAACACCAGCAGAATATGCACCACTTCTTTTTCCCTCATTTTCATACACATCAATCCAGCGATTTTCAAATCCTTCTTTGATTACTTTTCTGTAATCTTCTCCTAATGGTGCAAGTGCTTCATAAACGGTCTGTTTTGCCTGTTCAAATGGAATTTTTACATCCGCTTCTTTTACTAATGGAACATATAAATCATACATATGAAGTTCTTCTACACCAAGTAATTTCTTACGAATGGATACATAACGATGTAACTTATCTAAATTTTGATGCACTGCCTCTATCAAATTATGATAAACAGCTACTGGTACATTGGTTCTATCTACAGCAGCTTCTAAACAACTCGCATATTTTCTTGCTTTTGCATTAAATTTATGTGCCTTTAATTTACTCTGATATACTGCTGCCAACGTATTTTTAAAACTGTTGTATGTTTCATACATTGTCCGAAATGCTTCTTTTCTAACAGTTCTATCACTGCTCTCTAAGAACGAAACATATCTTCCCTTTGTTAAACGCACCTTTTCTCCATTTTCATTTGTAATTTCAGGAAATACAATATCTGCATTATTAAACATAGAAAAGATTTTATCAGAACTTTCTGTAACATCACCTGCTGAAGCTAATAACTGTTCCATTTCAGGAGAGAGCATATGTTCTTTTCTTCTTAAAATATTCGTAATTGCATTGCGAAATACTTCTAACTCTGGTTTTTCACTATAATATTGTTCTAATGTTTCCTCTGGAATTGCTAAAATCTCTGGAACTAAAAATGCAGACTTTTCATCAATAGTGACAAACAAATTAGAAACCTGCATTACTAATGCCTGATTCTTCGTATTTTTTGTATCTACATCAGAACAACGACCCGCATAACTATATGCTTTACTTCCAATACGAGTAATTTCACTATCTAAGAAAAATGCTTGATATAAATTCTCTGCAGATTCTCCTACGTTTCCCTGAAAAGCGACTAACTGCTCTGTCAAATTCTCTACTTTCTCAATATCTTTCTTCCAATCCTCAAGAGTAGTATACATATCCTCTACTTTCCATGTATTCTCTACTTTTACTTCACTTCTTTTTGGTAATTCTTTTGCCATAAAACTCTCTTTCCTTTCTTTTTTATCTTGTTATTATACTCGCTTTTCTACATTTTTACAATACCAATAAAAAAAAGAAAGCGACCCTTTTTAGAAGTCGCTTTTTACTTTATTCAATTGAATTAAAAATCTGAGCAATTGGAGATTCTGATGTTAAAATCAATGTCTTATTTTCACCAACTAATGATGTTTTTGCTGCATCTAGTGACAATACAAATGTATAAAAATCACTTCTAGCTTCATCCGAATAAGCAGCAGATAAGATTCTCATATATTCTGCTTCACCCTCCGCTATAGTTGCTGCAGCTTTTGCATTTGCCTCAGAGACATTAACTGCAATTTCATAATCCGTTTGTGTTCGAATTTTTGTTGCTTCTGCTTCACCCTCTGCTGTATAAGAAGCCGCAATATTATTTCGCTCGGAAATCATACGCTCATATACTGCTGTTTTATTATCATCAGGTAAATCCAAACGCTTAATTTCTACGGTAATCAATTCAATCCCATATTGTTGCATTGTCGTTCCAAGATTATTCATAATTAAATTTGTGAGAGAACCATCTCTACCATTGATAACTTCCGTTTGGTCTAAACTAGAAATTACATTTTTCATTGCTTGGAATACACCAGCATTGATACGACTTTCTGCATTGGCTACTTGAGAATTCAACGTTTGTACAAACAGTTGTGGGTCTACAATTTTCCAAAGTACATAACTGTCTGCTACCATTGTTTTCTTATCCTTTGTAATCACATCAGATGGAGCAAGGTCATATAATAAAATTTCTTTTGGTAATGTATCCACTGTCTGAATAAATGGAATCTTAAAACTAAGTCCTGCTTGGTCTACTACATGGTCAATCTTTCCAAACTGTCTGATTAAAGTATATTCATTTTCCTGCGTTACTACCATAGAAAGGCTTAATCCAAACATTGCTACTAAAAAAACAAATAACAACAATGCTTTACCTAAACCGCCTTTGTTTCTACTCTTTTTTTCTGGCATTACATATTCTTCCATTATCTATCCCTCCTATTCTGTAAAGGATTCGAGTGGCAATATTTTTTGCACACTTCCATCCCCATTATCAATAATAACTTCTAAATCAGGAAGGATTTCCTGCATAGTTTCAAAGAACATACGTTGTTTTGTAATCAAAGGATACTTATTGTACTCTTCATATAACGCATTAAAGCGGGCAGCCTGACCCGCTGCTTCATTGATTCTAGCCTCTTTTTCAGCTTCTGCCTTCTTCAAAATTTGGTCTACTTCGGCTTCTGCCTGTGGAAGTTGCTCGCTTCGATATTTATTTGCATTGTTAATTGCTGTTTCTTTTCCTTGTTTTGCTGTTTCTACTGCTTTAAATGCTTCTTTTACTGCATCTGTTGGAGGCTCTGCGTCCTGAATCGAAATGTTGACAAGCTGGATTCCAATGTCTTGGTTTTCTAGCTGTTCCATCAACATTGTTTTTATTTTAGATTGAATTTCACTTTTTCCTGTCGTAATGACACTATCTACATCATAAGAACCAATAACCGAACGAATACATCCTTGTGCCATATTTTTTAAAATCATGACTGGATTTTCTGATGCATAAAGTGCTTTAATTGGGTCACTTACCTTATATTCTAAGAAAAAGTCTACATTTACAAAATTATAATCAGATGTAATCATCAAAGATTCCTCTTCTTTTGACATATCTGTATTTAAGTCATACCCTATCGATAACCCCTTAATTGTTGTATCTACTTTTTTAACCTTCTGAATAAATGGAACTTTAAAATGTAATCCCGGTGTACTAACTGCCTGCGGACTACCAAATGTAGTTACTACAGCTTGTTCTTGCTCCCCAATCGTATAATAACAGTTTATCCCCAATATAAATACAAAAAGTATTCCTGCTACTATTTTTACTACCTTCTTTATTGCTCTTGTATCGTTCTGATTCATCGGTTCTCCTTTTATTTTTTAAGTTTATTATAGAAAAATTAATAATTGTGTCATTTCCTTTACCGTGCTTGCAATATATGCAGCTCCTGCTTGTTCAAGTTCCTCTCTACTGCCAAAACCATAGGTAACGCCCATACATTGTAATCCACATGCTCTAGCACCTTCCACATCATATTTTCTGTCCCCTACCATTAAAACATCAGAAAGGTCTGTCAGCTCATGTTTTTCCAATACATAACGAATCACTTCGTCTTTTTTATTTCGGTTGATTTCTGGGTCTGCTCCACAAATATCATCGAAATACCCATCCAAACCAAAATGTTTTAAAATAGAAACTGCCATATACTCTGGTTTTGAAGTTGCTACAATTAAAACTTTCCCAGCTTCCTTTAATCGTTGTAGAGCTTCTTCCATACCAAAATATACATAATTCTCATACATTCCCTTTGGCACATAGCGTTCTCTATACTTTTCTACAGCTAATTCTGCTTGTTCCTTGCCAAAACCAAAGCCCTCCCTGAAGCTTTGCTCCAGGGGAGGACCAATATATTTTTCCAAAGTACCTAAGTCATCTACATCCACGCCAAAGTAATGCAACGCATACTGAAAGCACTTTGTAATGCCTTCTCTAGAATCGGTAATTGTACCATCTAAATCCATTAAAATATATTCCATGCAACTTCCTCGTCAACTAAAAAGCGTTAATCATAACATTTACGCTATCTGCCAATTCTGTTGCCTTTGCATCTGCGTCTTCTAAGGAAGTACCTACTACACCATAATACAATTTAATCTTTGGTTCTGTACCAGATGGACGGATACAAAGCCAAGTATTACCCTGCATTTCAAAATAGAGTACGTTGGACTTTGGAAGACCTGTAGGTGTTTCTTCACCAGTAATTAAATTATTGATGATACCCGTCTTATAATCACGAACAATACGAACCTTATGCTCTCCTACTTCCTTTGGAGGATTGTTACGCAAGGAAGTCATAATGTTCTGAATCTTGTCCAAACCTTCAATACCCTTCATTGTAATGGATACGATGCCATCTTTATAGTAGCCATAACGCTCATAAAGTTCAATCATAGCATCCCATAATGTCATATTCTTTGTCTTATAGTAAGCTGCCGCTTCACAAAGAGCCATTGTTGCAACAACCGCATCTTTATCTCTTGCGTGGTCACCAATCAAACAGCCATAGCTTTCTTCAAAACCAAATAAATATGTACCTGTACCATTTAATTCAAAGTCTAACATCTTCTGACCGATAAACTTAAAGCCTGTTAAACATTCATACAATGCAACACCATAATACTTAGCGATTGCCTTTGCCATATCTGTTGTAACAATCGTTTCTACTAAAGCACCATCTGCTGGAAGTCCTCTCAGTTCCTTTATCTGACTAAGTTCATAATCTGCTAATAAACATCCAGACATATTTCCAGTTAAGGAGATATACTCATTACTCTTTGTGTCTTTTACATAAACACCAAGACGGTCTGCATCTGGGTCAGTTGCTAATACTAAATCTGCATCAATTTCTCTTGCTAATTTTAAGCCTAAGTGGAATGCTTCTGCTGCCTCTGGATTTGGATAGCTTACCGTTGGGAAATTGCCATCTGGTAATTCCTGTTCTTTTACTACATATACTTGTTCAAAACCAAGTTCTGCAAGAACGCGTCTTACTGGAACATTTCCTGTACCATGTAATGGTGTATAAACAATCTTTAAATCTTTTGCTACTGCCTTGATACAATCTGGACGAAGTACCAATTTCTTTAAAGTTTCCATATACTTGTCATCAATTTCCGTACTAATAACATGATATAAACCAGCACTCACAGCATCTGCTTCACTCATTGTCTTTACCATAGTAAAATCAGTAACTGCCTTTACTTCTTTTAAAATTTCTACATCATGTGGAGGTGTAATCTGTGCACCATCTTCCCAGTAAACTTTATAACCATTGTATTCTGGTGGATTGTGGCTTGCAGTAATATTGATACCAGCAACACAACCAAGTTGTCTTAAAGCAAAAGATAACTCTGGTGTTGGGCGAAGACTATCAAAAATATGAATGGAAATACCGTTTGCACAAAGACAAAGTGCAGCTTCCTTTGCAAACTCAGGAGACATACGACGAGAATCATATGCAATTGCAACACCATCTGCCTGTCTGCCCATACGGATAATATAATTTGCTAAGCCCTGTGTAGCCTTACGAATCGTATACACATTCATACGATTTGTACCTGCCCCAATAATACCACGAAGACCACCTGTACCAAACTCTAATTCCGTATAAAAACATTCCTTGATTTCTTTTTCATTCCCACGAATCGCTTCCAACTCTTTCTTTGTATCCTCATCAAAATAAGGGTTGCTTAACCATTCCTCATAGGTTTTCATGTAGTCCATGTTTTAAAATCCTCCTCACATTATAATATTGTTAACCATTCTATCCTGATTGTTTCAGTGGAACAGCTTACTTTTATTTTACCAAATTTGGACTAGATTCGCAACTAATTTAATCTGTCCAGCTAAAATTATAGTAAGAATCTTCTCCATTATCTGTTTCGCTACAGTTAAAATTCTTTACACTACCATCTTCTTTAATCACGGTAATCACATAAGAACCAATAATCTTTTCAAAATCAATGGGAGCTTCCCCTAAATATTCCCCATCCAAATAGATTTCACTACCTTCTGGTCCTAAAATATAGGTAGCATTATCTTCATTAAATGAATAACCTAAATGTTGAATCGATACACTCGTTTGTATTGCACTACTTCCTGTTTCCGAAGATTCTCCTTGCGTTGCATTAGAATCTTCCTTATTATTTGTTGCTTGATTATTATCTTCATCAGGGTCGTTTGTAGGGTCATCATCGTCTACTACACTACCTTCTTGTTGTTCTGTTAAATAGACCGAAAGAGATTGTTGTGGTTGGGAGATTTGAACCATAGCTTCATAAGAAATATAGCCTCCTTCTGTAAATTCAAAACGATACATTCCATACTCTAATTCTATACCATCTGTATATGCTGTTTTTACACCATCAATATAAAGAGTTGCTCCTAATGGTTCTACGGCAATCGTAAGCCAACCTTTTTCGATTGGTCCACTTCCATAATCAAATACATCAAATACGGTCGTCTCATCACGGATTACTTTCAATTCTTCTGTTCCTGTATAGTCCCCATGAGCAACCGTAACACGATAAGAACCTTCTCTTACCAAATGTATACTTTTTTCTTCTATGGTATCTACCCTTGTACTTCCAATTGTAATCGTTCCACCAACAAAGTCTTCATGATTGGTCAGAGAAATATATCCATGTCCTTTTGTAACGACAATTTCGTAAATCGTTTGTCCTATGCCACGAACTGTTAAAATATCCACATTTGGTTCGATATCTGTTAATGATATTTTTTCTCCATTACTCATCACACAAAGTCCTTCAGAATAACGATAGTTTTGATTTCGGAAAGAAATTTTATTTTCTTCTATCGTTATATAATCAACTCCTTTTTTCTCCCAAACATCAACCTCTTTTTCTTCTCCTGTACGGTCAATTGCTTCCGTTGCGGTAGAAATCCATTCTTCTTTTGTATCTATCATAAATTGGTATAAACCACCCTCGGATAATTGTGCCGCTGTCATTTGCACTCCATATCCATCAAAAAATGTAGTTGCTCCTGTATATACCAACTTTTGTTCTTCTTCTGTCATTACATTGTATACTGTAATCATTTTTAACTCGGTATCTTTCTCAAGCACGACTGCTAATACTTCTGTTTCTGTTGCTATATTCTCTGTCTCTACTTTTGGTGTTGCAGTAGGAGTTACTTTTGATTTCTTTGGTTTTTCCTCTGGAACAAATATTAGGGCTGTACTAGCTAAAATCAATGCCATCAATACAAAAGTCATGACAATGGATAGCCCATAGTTACCCTTCTTGCGGGATTTTCTTGTGTTCTCCGCCATAAATTTACGTTTTCCCCTTTCGCTCATTCTCTATGTATTATTTTTATTACAAGTAATATTTTCACATCTGCTATTTCTAATTTATCAATCGGATTGAAGCTTCTTTGATTCAGTTAAATAAAGATTGAATACATTCTTCTTTCTTTTTTACCTGCTCCATTGTTTGAAGCAATTTTTGCATATTTTTCTCTGGAATCCAACATTTTCTATTATTATAATATTGATTTGCTACTTTCCAAAACTTTTCTGGATAACAAAGCAGTACATGTAAAATATGATATTCTTCCTCTGGAATTGGTCGGATTTTATTATATGCTTCTAATAAATCGTTCCCTAATGTGATGTCCCAGTCCCATTTTTCCATCATTTTTCGGAACAATAAATAAAAATCCTGAATTGGAATCCCCATGACTGCTTTATCAAATCCAAGCACTGCCATTTCTTCTTCTGAAAGCACAAGCACACTATGATGCGTATAATTTCCATGCAAAAACAAGCCTTGCTCTATTGCTTTTTTATAATAAGCTTCATAAATTTCTTTCGAAAGAAGTTCTTGTGCTTGCTTTGCCTGCTCGTACTGTTCCTGAAAACGAGAAAGAAATTTCTGTTCAAAATTATTTTTTTGTTTTTTTGTTCGAATATATGCTCTTACTCGACATAACTCCCGATTTCTTTTTTCTAACTGTTCTGTCAACTTTGTCTGATAAGAAAAGTTTTCTCTCTCTGTATTTATGAAACATCCTGCCATACACAAATGAAGTTTTGCTAATGTTTTTGCTAATAGAATCACTTGCTCTCTATTTTTTACATTACATTCCTCCCCATAAAACCAATCTCGCATTACAAACATTTCATTATAAGAACCTTGCACTAAAAAAGTTCCATCTTTTGCAGACACAAACGTATCTACTGTTAAAAATCCTTGCTCTTTTACAAATTGTTTTACTTGCTGTGCTATTTTTGCTCTCGTTTCACTATAATTACAACTTCCAAAATATTTAGGACCTTGCTTCGTTTCTAATATCCAAGCTCCCTTAACACGATTTGCTCGATATACCTCCACATCATACTGTGCTAACAAATCTGCAATTCTATCATCCATGTGCTTTTCCCTCCGACTAGATTCCTATTCCTCTAATCTTATGTAGGGAAAAGAAAACTTATTCCTAGCTCTCGTCTACCATTTGCTTTGCCAATACAAGCAAGGCTTCTTTTTGATTCAGCTCTGGATATTCTAATACCTGTGCTAATAATTGATTTAATAACACTCCTATCTGTTTTCCTTGTGCTAATCCAAGTTCTATCAAATCACGACCATTGACCTCTAACATTTTTAATGACACACAATCCCCACGCTTTAATACTTCTTGATGTAACTGTTTTGCCTCTACCAATGCTTCTAATTTCATTTGTAAAGAAGATGGATGTTGTGCCAATACATCGGAAAGTTGCAACTCCCATAATAATTCCATTAAATCTGGTCCTAAACGATACATCAACTTTCGCATTCCTGCTAATGTTTTTTCATAAGCATACTCATTATGTGCTCCTACTAGCCGTACTACATACTCAATCGTTTCATTATCAAATTTTAATCGTTGTAAAATCTTTTTTGCTTTCGCTACACCATAGAATGCATGATTTGGAAAATGTTCCTCTCCTGTTTCCCTTACTACCCGTAGTTCTGGTTTCGCTACATCATGTAACAATGCGGCATACTTTAAAATCTGTATTTCTTTTTTAGACCACTCTTTTTTATTTATTACAGTTTCTGCTGAAAATTCTGGTAATACTTGAGAAATATACTGTAATTGCCGTTTATTATCTACTACAAATTCAATAGTATGTAATGCATGTTCTCCTACATTGTATTGATGATTTTTATTGTTTTGGGTTGTTGCAAGCATAATGTCAAATTCTGGAAGAATTATTTCTGTAATCCCTGCTTCTTTTGCTTGCAATAGACGATTCGGATTTTTAGACAATAAAAGTTTCGTCAATTCTTCCCGAATTCGCTCTGCACTAATTTTTTGTAAATTCCCTGCTCGTTCTTTTGCTGCTTGTAATGTCTTTTCTTCTATCACAAATCCTAACTGTGCGGAAAATCGAAAAGCTCGCAATATCCGCAAAGCATCCTCATCAAAACGCTCCCCTGCCATACCAACACAACGAATAATTCCATCTTTTAAATCTTGTTCTCCACCAAAAATATCCACTAAACCCGATTGCTCATTATATGCCATCGCATTGATAGTAAAATCTCTACGTTTTAAATCTTCCTCTAAATTTCTTGTAAAAGTTACCTCTTTTGGATGTCTACCATCCTCATACTCTCCATCAATACGATATGTCGTTACCTCAAACCCCTCTTTCTCCAACATAACCGTTACTGTTCCATGCTGAATCCCCGTGTCTATCGTACGACGAAAAAGTGCTTTTACTTCATGTGGACTAGCAGAGGTCGTAATATCCCAATCATTCACTTCCCTAGAAATCAAAGAATCCCTCACACAACCACCTACTGCATACGCCTCATATCCATTTTCTAAAAGAACACGAATAATATGATTTACTTTTTCTGGAACTTCAATCTGCATACATTCACTCCCTTCTCCTTCAAGAAAATATACAACTCTATAAAACAATATATTAGGCAACAGCCATACTCTACTTGATATCTTTAAAGGACCGTTTAGAAACGGCAGTCCTTGGCGAGGTCTTTTCGAGCCTAGTACTGCTCCGTTTCGCTACGAGCGAGAGCGTGTCCTAAAAGATATCAAGCAGAGTTGCTGTCACAATTAAAATAGAGCTGTCTATGTTCTGACAGCCCTTTTCTTTCGTTTCTTTTAGTATGCTTTACCCCAATATACTAATTTCTTTGCTGGTTTACCACAGCATACACAAGTATCTGCAATTGTTTCCTGTGCAAATGGCATACAACGAGAACTAACCCCTGCTACTTCTTTTAATTTATCTTCACAAGCACGGTCTCCACACCACATTGCTTTAATAAATCCAGGTTTATTTGCCGCAATATCTTCCATTTCTTCCATTGTATGAGCATCAAAAGTATGCTCATCACGATGTACTCTTGCACGTTCTAACATTTCCTTTTGAATCTTATCTAACAATTTTGGAATTTCTGTTTCTAATGCATCAATCGCAATTGCTACCTTTTCTCCTGTATCACGTCTTGCTACCATTGCCTGACCTGCTTCGATATCCTTTGGTCCAATTTCAATACGAACTGGAACACCACGCATTTCGTGCTCTGCAAACTTCCAACCTGGACTTCTATCGGAATCATCCACTTTCACACGACAACCACCAAGCTTTTCACGAATCTTATCTGCTGTTTCTAATACGCCTGCTGCCTGCTGACGAATTGGAATAATTACTACTTGAGTAGGTGCAATTGCTGGAGGTAATACAAGACCATTGTTATCACCATGTACCATAATTACCGCACCAATTAAACGTGTTGTCATACCCCAAGAAGTCTGATGCACATACTGTAATTTATTTTCCTTATCGGTATACTGAATACCAAATGCTTTTGCAAAACCATCACCAAAATTATGACTTGTACCAGACTGTAATGCTTTACCATCATGCATCAATGCTTCAATAGTGTAAGTATCTTTTGCACCTGCAAATTTTTCTTTGTCTGTCTTTTGACCACGCACCATTGGAATTGCTAAAATATCTTCACAGAAATCTGCATATAAATTCAACATCTGAATTGTTCTTTCCTGTGCTTCTTCTGCCGTTGCATGAGCTGTATGACCTTCTTGCCATAAAAATTCCATAGAACGAAGGAATGGTCTTGTTGTCTTTTCCCAACGTACCACAGAACACCACTGATTATATAACTTTGGTAAATCTCTATGAGATTCCACAATCTTTGCATAAAAATCACAGAATAAGGTTTCTGATGTAGGTCTTACACAAAGTCTTTCCTGTAATTGCTCTGTTCCACCATGAGTTACCCAAGCAACTTCTGGTGCAAATCCTTCTACATGGTCCTTTTCTTTATTTAATAAACTTTCTGGAATAAACATTGGCATATATACATTTTCTACGCCTGTTGCCTTAAAACGAGCATCTAATTCCTTCTGAATTAATTCCCAGATGGCATAACCAGTTGGACGAATAATCATACAGCCTTTAATACCTGAGTACTCTACTAATTCTGCCTTCTTTACAATGTCTGTATACCACTGTGCAAAATCTACCTCCATAGAGGTAATCGCTTCTACCTGTTTCTTTTCCTTTGCCATTCATTTCCTCATTTCCGCCAATTTTTTGGCTTTCTTATTTAACAGTTGTTCTAATTTTATTCGTTAATAGCACTTTTGTCAAGAAAAGATAGTTGAACTAAATAATTATACTGTAGGGAATCAGTATTTCACTTTTTCATACAGTATTAACTACTAGTTCTTTTTTCCTAGAAAGAACAGAAAAATTCTCGTGCATTTTATAAAATTTTATAGTAGAATAACAACAATGATATTGAACCAAATATTGTGAACTTTTTATATCCTAAAAGCACTAAAAACCAACCTAGAAAACTCACAAAATGTTTGGTCTTTTCTATACATAAAACACAAAAAAACTATCTACAGAAAAAAGAAAGGAGACACTCAATGGAACCACACAAAAAAACAAAAGAACTTACCATTCAAGGACAAATTAAGTTAATCATGACACGATTTATGGCAATCTCATTAATCCTTGTCGGCATAGGTTCTTGTTTCATTAACTTTTATTCTACCATACATTCTCTAGAACATTCTTTAGAAATTATGGTAGGCGAAGCTGCTGACCATGTAATGTCCAAAATACATTCTGCTATGTACCAAACAGAAATGTTAGGAACTATTAAACGATTCTCTGACCCTTCTCTTACTGCTATGGAAAAACAAGCATTTATAAATACCTATAAAGACACTTATGGTTGGCGCTCTGTTACCATCGTTGATAAAAAGGGGCTTTGTATCGTAGATGAAAGTTATGACCTTTCTGGAAAAAACTATGTAAAAGAAGCACTGAAAGGTAATACTGGTATTAGCGAACCTGTTTACAATGAAGGGATGAAAGATTGGGTAATTACTTACGCTTCTCCTCTTTGGCAAGATGGTATTGTCAATAGTGAAATCGTTGGTGCTATCGTTTTAACAAAGGATGCTACAGAATTTTCTGATTTATTAGCTACTATTAAAATCAGTGATAATGGTGGGGCTTATGTACTAAATCCAAATGGTATCAGAATTGCAAGTTACGACCACACTCAAGTAGAAAATCAAGAAAGTATCATTCAACTTGCTAAATCAAACTCAAAACTAAATACTCTTGCAAATATAGAGAAAAAAATGATAAAAGGTAGTTCTGGTATTGGTCTATATTATTATGATGGACAAATAAAAATTATGTCTTATACCCCATTAGGAACTAATGATTGGAGTATTGCTGTAGTTGCTCCTATCACCGACTTTTTATCTGGTACTATTCTTGGAGTTGTAGTTACCATTTTAATGACAGGCATTGCTGTTTATTTAGGAACTCTCTCTGCAAATAAACTTGGTAAAAAAATTGGCGTTCCAATTCATCTATGTACCGAGCGTCTTCGTCTTTTAGCAGAAGGTGATTTGGAATCAGAAGTGCCATTCATTGATACAAAAGACGAAACCAAAATACTCGCAGATACTACTGCAGCCATTGTAATGTCCCAACAAAAAATTATTGGAGACTTAGATTATTTATTAGTGGAATTATCCGAAGGTAATTTTTCTGCTCGAACAAAAATTGGTGATGACGCTTATCTCGGTGCTTATAACAAATTAATCTTATCTATTAGAGAAATGATTATCAAATTGAATGAAACTTTAAAAACCATTCAAGAAGGTTCTACACAAGTTGCTCTTAGTTCTAACCAAATGGCAGATAGTGCACAAAACCTTGCAAAAGGTTCAGGAGAACAATCCGAAGCTGTAGAAGAACTACAAGCAACAATTGAAACCATTGCAGAAAAAGTAACAGATAATGCAAAAATAAGTGGCAGTGCTGCTATTTTAGCTGCTGAGGTATTATCAGAAGCAGAAGATAGTAATCGTGAAATGCAAAATATGACAAAAGCAATGGAACAAATCAATAAAACTTCGGAACAGATTGAACATATTATTGACGATATTGAAGACATTGCTTCTCAAACAAATTTACTCTCCTTAAATGCTTCCATTGAAGCTGCAAGAGCTGGTGAAGCTGGCAGAGGCTTCTCTATCGTAGCAGAACAAATTAGAAAATTAGCAGAAGACAGTGCGGTTTCCGCAGTAAATACAAGAAAACTGATTGAAACCTCTTCTAGAGAAGTAGCTACTGGAAATGAAATTTCTGAAAGAACTGCAAAAGCATTAGAAAAAGTAATTGAAGGGATCAAGATAATTGCTGAAGGTGCAAAACAATCCAACTTAAGTGGACAACAAGAAGTAGAGTTAATTAAAGGTTTAGAAGACAGCATTGAACAAATTACCGCAGTTGTTCAAAATAACACTGCTATCGCAGAAGAAGTATCGGCTGGAAGTCAGGAATTATCTGCTCAATTAACAATTGTAGATAAAATCACAAGTCAATTTACTTTAAGAAAATAAATAAAAGCCTTGGTTTATTTGATATCTTCTAGGACACGCTTTCGCTC
>CALAEX010000004.1 GCA_937891165.1 uncultured Lachnospiraceae bacterium
TGCAACTTTTATAATACTATTTTTTGTAATGCATTTTTTATTTTATAAATTCTTTGTTCCACGTACTTTATTATACCACATTTTCAAATAAACTTATATATTTTTTACAAGTCTTTTCATCCTTGTTGTATCTTCATGAGATACTTTTTTCTTACTATATCTTACTTTTTGATAAATTTTTGTCAACTCCTCTGCTTGTTCTTCTTGCTCTGGCTTCTTTAACAAAAATTTATGTAAAATTTCTTGTGTTGTATCTGACTTAAAAACAGTTTGCTTTGTTGTTTCTGCTTTTCTCATAAAATTTCGATAATAAAATCGAATCATCTTTTCTGAATCCATAGAAAAACGCATTGGATTTTTTTCTATTTCTTTAATTGGTTGTAATTCTTCTCGTTCTTCCTTTATCCAAAGTTGTTTTGTTTTTTTTGATCCATGCCCCATTAAGATAGCAAAAATAATCATCGCAATCAACATTCCAAATGCTATCAAAAGAGGTGTTGCATCTATTTTTTCCTGTACAACTCCTACTTCTGTCAAAACCTCTCCCCATTTCGGCTGTACAGAATTACTTTCTATTGTTTCTTGTACTTTTTCTAAATACTCTCGATAATCATAAAATGGACTATTTGGTAATTCCATATTTGGTTTTGAAACAAAAGAAAGTAAAAAATCAAAAAATTCCAATAGAAAAGAAGTCAATCTATTCTTTAATGGTAATAGAACATACTGATATACTATTTGCCACAAGTTACTTGCTGTCAATAAAAAACAAAAGAGAAAAAACAATATCGTTTGTTTTATTTGATATTTTTCAAATACTTTTTTATTTATACTCTCTGGTGGAAACCGCAAATTTTGCATCAATAATACACCTGCACTCAAAAACACAATAAAATAAGGAGTGGCTACTTCTGCTGCAAAAAGTCCCTTCTCTACATTAAATAAGAAGACAACTATTAAAATACTGCTCGCATATAAAAAATCTTTCCATAACGCCTTAAAATTAGCATAGTACACTGCATAGTTTTCTCTATATACTAAAATCACAAAATAAAGCCAAGGAATGATAAATTCTAATAATACATAATCAATACTTCCCCAAGGACGAAAGAAAATAGGAAAAATAGCAGAACATAATGCAATCCATCTCCCTATTCTAAAAAGCTTTTGACTATATACTATCATCAATCCTGATACTAAAAATAAGCTCATACTAAAAGAACTCATTTTATATTCTAAAACAAAACTTAGAAAAAAGGAAGCAAATGTATAATAACAACTAATATCAAATACCATTTTATAAAAAATTTGCATTATATCTCCTCCCCCTTATGTTTAATTTGTTCTATATAGGTTTGCTCATAGTCCTCTCCATAAATTCCATACACTTTTGTTCGATAGCGATGTTCTATCTCTACAATTCGTTTCTGTGTTTCTTGTTCTCTACGTTGTGCTATATAAATAAACTCCTTTTCTTGAGAAAAATGTCCAAATGCATAATGTAAAAGTTCTTCTGCTTTACACATCGAAGCTCCAGAAGCCATACCTAAAACATCTAAAATTTTACCAAAACTGCTTCCACCACTTCCTCCACTTTGAATCACATTGACTCCTTTTACTTCCATTTCTGCATAATAAGCATTCGTAATCAAACGGTAACTAATTCCCTTTTTCTCAAATGTTTCACATAAGGTACGCACAACACAAAAAGTAGCTTCTCTTTGGTCAAAATAGTGGTCAAATTCTCCTTTATACTCTACATCAAATATTAAATCTACTAATTCTTCTCTTGTATGGTCAAACTCTTTTACTGTCATTTGATTTCGTCTTGCTGTGATTGGAAAACTAATAGAGCGAAGGGGTTCTCGCCCTGTATAATCTCTATATCCAAGCACTAACATCGGGTCTTCAAACAAGAAGCTTCGTATGGAAATTTCTCCAAAAATATCACTTAATATGGTATTTAATCGCTCATCCTCCATACAACGTGGATATACTACAATACTTTGATTCTGCTTTATCACTCGCTCTTTTTCTTTGATTCCAAGAAAATCTCCAAAAAAAAGTTGTGCCTCTCTAAAATGAAATATCCCTCGTTGATAAATCACAGCAGAAATGCTTCGTTTTACTCTTTGATGCTTTTTTATAAATAAAGTATTACGATGAACCCATGTTGTTCCACTTGCTACTATATGTAATGATTCCCTTTGCTTTATTTTCACAACATTTGGAATAGTTTCTTCCAATAATAAATAAGGAATGTTATAATTCGTTGCATTTTCTATTATTGTATGAATTTGAAATTCTTCCCCCTGCTCTACACTTCGTTTCGAGGGTACTATATGATACTGAACCAATCGAATAGGTAAATGTAAAGAACGATACTCTAAGACAATTGCCACAACAACGACAATCAACAAAAGCCATATCATCGTTATTTCTCCTCTGTTGGTACAGGAATTTCTTGTAATAGTTTTTCAAACACAATACTACCTTCCCTTTGCCCAAAAATACCACGGTAAGTTAACCTATGTGCTAAAATCGCAGGTGCTACTTCTTTCACATCCTCCGGTAATACATAATCCCTGCCTCGAAATACTGCTAACACTTGCGATGCCTCATATAATGCAATTGCACCACGGGTACTTGCACCAACCATAATTTCTCCATGATTTCTCGTTGCTTCAATTATATTCATCATATAATCTGCTACCACTTCATGCACAGTAACATGGTGATACTCTTCTTTTAATGTTCTAATTTCTTCTTCTGATACAACACAAGATAACTTATCTATCAAAGAAATCGTACTTTTTCTTGCCATTACTTCTAATTCCTCTGCTCGATTCATATATCCTAATGACAATCTCATAAAAAAACGATCCATTTGTGCCTCTGGCAATGGAAATGTACCATGTGACTCTAATGGATTTTGTGTCGCTGCCACCATAAAAGGTTCTGGTAATTGGTGTGTTGTACCATCCATAGAAACTTGTCCCTCTGCCATTGCCTCTAGCAAACTAGATTGTGTTCTTGGAGTTGCACGGTTAATTTCATCCGCTAATAAAATGTTCGTAAAGACAGAACCTTTTCGTAATTCAAAATCTCCTATTTTCATATTATAGAAATTGATTCCTATGACATCGGATGGCATAACATCAGGCGTAAATTGCATACGCTTAAACTCTCCACCAACCGTTTTTGCAAATGCTCGAAATAACATTGTTTTTCCAGTTCCCGGCATATCTTCTAGTAAAACATGACCACCACACAAAAAACTAATGGCTACTTTTTCTATCACATCTTCTTTACCTAAAATAATCTTAGAACAATTTGCTATTACTCTTTCTTTAAACTGTATAAATTTATCAATCTCCATTCTGTTTTCCTTTCTTTGATGTCTCATAATATCTCTCAATTACTCTTTTTCTATTGGTGTTAATGTAATTTTTAAACTCTCAAATACTTCCAGAACCCATTCATACGTCTCTAAAATCGAATTTTCATCATTTAATTGAAACTCTTTTTCATCATGATTAATTTCTTCTATATACTCTTTTAATTGTTCTGCATTATCAAATTCCTTATTTCCAACAAAAACTTGATTTTCTTTAATTGTAATAATACTGTCATCATAAATCATCGTTTCTTCGTTCTCTTGATTATTAGACTCTATTTCATTTTCTTTTTTTATAGTTTCTTCTATTATTTCTGATGTATCCACTTCTATTTGTATATCTGCTTCTTCCATCGAAGTTCTTTCTTGTACAGAAGATAAATCTCTTGTTCCAGTGCCTGTACCACTACCACCCAAACCAAACCCATTTCTAAAAAATAATACTAATAAAACAATCACTACAACACCTAGTATTCCAAATAATTTTTTCATCCGTTTTCCTCCATTACTTTAAAAAAGACTTCTTTATATTTTTCTTGCAACTCATAAAAAGCTTCTGTAATCGCTCGATACTCTGTTGTATATATTGTTTTCTTATCACAATAAAAAACAATATATACTGGCTGATTATCGGTTTCTTCTACTAGTTCACAAATTTTGTCATAAATTCGCAACTTTGTATTTTCTGTTTTATAAATGCCTAATTGAATCGTTTCTATTTCTTCTAAAAGTAATCCTTGTTTGATTACCAAATAATGTTTATTCTCTTTCACAATATTATTAACTGTAATAATGACTGCCTCTGTTTGATATTTGTCATAACTGGACATTTGATTTTCATATATTGTCACTTGTTGCTCTAATTCAAAAAGTTCTTGTCTTGCCTGCTCGATTTGCTGTCCATAGTCCTCTTGCATCTGATTTATTTGTTGTTGATATTCCTCTTGTATTGTAGTTTCCTTTTGCACTCCTGTCATCATCACAATAAAAAGTATGGAAAACAAAACATCTAACAATGGCGTAAGATTGATTTCTGCAATCGTTTTTCTTTTGCGTCGTTCCATTTCTTTTTCCTGCCACTTCTTCTCTAAAAGATTTATTGTATTGTACTAACTGTTACTGCTTCTTCACTATCTACTTTATATATTTTTTCATATCGATTGATACCATCTTCAATATAGTTAATAAATACCGACATAATCACAATATCTGCTATCTTATATATCACCGCAAATAAAATTCCTAAGATAGTTGTGGACAATGCAAGTTCCACCCCTTCATACATATCTTGTCCATTACTCATCGCCAAATATAGCCCTGCTACAGTCCCTAAAATTCCCAACAACGTAAAAATCTGAATAATCAAAGAAAACGCAGAATACCAACACCCCTTTTCTTGATAATCTTCTAAAAACTGGTCAAATTCATCCCAATCTTTTTTTGATTCTAATTCAATAATCTTAGTGACATTACCTTTTTCTTCTTTTTTATATGTACCAGACTTTTTGGAACCTTTACTATTTAGTTTTTTAATCCTATACTTTAGTTTCGCCATAATTGTAATGGATACTATCATAAGCACAAATTCAATCATAGCCACAATAAAGATTACAGGATTTGTAATACTATCTAGTAATACACATAACGTTTTAATAAATTCCATCCTTCCCCTCCTCACAAAATTATTTTTCTAACTCCGCTTCCATTATACTAAAAAACAGCCTATTTTCCAATAATATTATAATTCAAATTTTTATTCTCTTGACAAGTATTACGGTTAGTGATATAGTATTATTACAGTAAACGTAATATTTAAGGAGGACGGATGCTTGAGAGATAATATAAAGGGAGGAGCACTTACCGAAGTAACTTTTTTTATCCTTCTTTCCTTATATGAACCTAAGCATGGCTATGCCATTATGCAATTTATTGAGGAGAAAACCGAAGGACGATTAGTATTAGGAGCTGGTACACTTTATGGTGCTCTAACCTCCCTTACAGAAAAAAAATGGATTGAACCTTATGGCACAGAACAAGATAGAAAAAAAGAATATTGTATTACTGCACTTGGCAAAGAAATATCACAAAAAGAATTACTTCGTATCCAAAAACTAACTACAATTGCACTTTCTATTATGAAGGAGGAAGGAACATGATTAAAAAATTTCATCGCTTTTTTGGTGGTTTATTATTATCCCAAGAAAAATGGCTT
>CALAEX010000005.1 GCA_937891165.1 uncultured Lachnospiraceae bacterium
AAAAAGGAATCTAAAAGCCTTGATTTTACTGACTTAAAGATTCCGAGAGATTATATTAAGTTTAAGGAGGTGTACAAATGTACAAAAAAACAAAAAAAGCCGTTTGTAGTTGTATTATTGGAGCAATGGTAGTATCTTCTTTGTTTAGTCAAGGGACAATTTTACCGAGTATTTCTGTGTATGCAGCCGAACAAAAGTCAACTGTGAGTGTTGCTACTCGAGCAGAAATTGAAGCTAGTTTGTATGATTTTGAGTATTATGCGATGGCAAATGAAGATGTAGCAGTTGCTTTAGGGTATGACAAAGACAAGATGTATGAACATTGGCTAAATTGTGGTATGGAAGAGGGAAGAAATGCTTCCATGGTATTTAATGCGAAGTATTACTTAGAAGTAAATCCATCGGTAAAAGCAGAGGTTGGCAATGATTATGTTTCTGCTTATGAGCATTTTGTAAATAAAGGGTTATTACAAGGCTTAGAATCAAGTCCTGTCTTTAGTGTTAAATATTATTTAAAGGCAAATACGGATGTAGCTGGGGTGTTTGGAAATGACTATATCAAAGCAGCTAACCACTTTAATAAAAATGCATTAGCAGAAGGTAGAAGTGGTAGTGGAAATTTTGACTATACGGTATATAAAGATTGTAATACCGATGTAGCAGATTTATACGGGGATGAAATTAAAGGGTATTATATTCACTATATTAATCATGGGCGTGCCGAAGGTAGAACCGCAGGATTAGATATAGGAACTACTGGTGGTAATGATGGTAATGTAAGTATTGATGAAACAGCAGTTTCTTATCGTATTTTTGATGCAGAATTTTATGCAGAGAAATATCCAAGTGTAGTACAAAGTGTAGGTACAGAGAAAAATGCATTGTATACATACTGGTTAACCGAAGGGATTGTGTTAGGACAGAGTGCGAGTCCTGTGTTTGACCCAAAGGAATATATAGCGATTAATAAAGACGTAGCAGCAATGGTAGGAAAAGATTATGAAGCGGCAATGAATCATTTCTTAAAGGATGGTATTTATGAAGGTAGAAGTGGTAGTAGAGAATTTGACTATACGGTATATCAGTATTGTAATAAAGATGTCGTAGAAGTATTTGGAGATGACATTGTAGGATATTATTTCCATTATGTAAACTATGGACGAGCAGAGAATCGAACTGCAACATTAGGAACTAATACTCCAAGCATAACACTAACTCCTGTTCCGACAGTAGTACCAACGAATACACCAATACAAGAAACGGAAGAAAAATATTTTACATATAACATTGAAAATAAAGAAGTAGTGATTACAGGTCTTCGAGTGAATAGTTTGACAAAAATAATTGTACCAAGAAAAATTCAAGGTTATCCTGTAACGGTCATTGGTAATGGAGCATTTGAGGATTGTAGCAGTTTAAGTAGTATAACTATCCCAGATAGTGTGACATATATTGGGGATGGAGCATTTTCTAATTGTAGTAGTTTAAATAGTATAACTATTCCAAGTAGTGTGACATATATTGGTAATGGAGTATTTGAGGATTGTAGTAGTTTAAGTAGTATCAGTATACCAGATAGCGTAACCGAAATTGGTGCAGGAGCCTTTTCTGGATGTAGTAATCTTACAATTATAACATCAAAAGGTTCTTATGCAGAAACTTATGCAAAAATAAATGGTATTTCGTATCAGAATCCAACGTCAGAGAATGTTTTTGAATATGTGATAAATAATAATGAAGTATCAATTATAGGTCTTCGAACTAATGGCTTGACAGAAATAGTTGTACCACGAGATATTCAAGGGTATCCTGTAACATTTATTGGTGATGAAGTATTTGAGTATGATAGTAGTTTAAGTAGTATAATTATTCCAGATAGCGTGGTTAAGATTGGTGATGAAGCGTTTGGAGATTGTAGTAGTTTAAGTAGCATAACTATTCCAAATAGTGTAACATCCATTGGGGATGGAGCATTTTCTAATTGTAGTAGTTTAAATAGTATCAGTCTTCCAGATGGTGTGACATCTATTGGCTATGGTATGTTTTCTGGATGTAGTAGTTTAAATAGTATTAATATTTCAGACAATGTGACTGAAATTGGAACGGATGCCTTTTCTGGATGTAGTAGTTTAAGTAGTATAACTATTCCAAATAGTGTGATATCCATTGGGGATGGAGCTTTTTCTGGATGTAGTAGTTTAAATAGTATTAGTATACCAGATAGCGTGATGTTCATTGGAGAGTATGCC
>CALAEX010000006.1 GCA_937891165.1 uncultured Lachnospiraceae bacterium
TACGTACGGTTCAATGAGAGGGAAATAACATATGCTGTTATTTCTCTACTCTATTAATGAATCAAGAGCTATTCCAAAATAAAGTTATAGGAAAGGGAAAAAAGAGTGAAAAATGAATTGTTTCAAATAGGACCAATAACCGTATATGCGTATGGTTTGATGATTGCTATTGGAGTTTTGGCAGCATATTCTGTAGGAGAATATCGAGCGAAAAAATATAATTTAAATCCCAATATGATATTTTCATTAACGATTAGTTGTTTAGTTGGAGGTATTGTTGGTGCAAAGTTGTTATTTTATATTGTGGAATTTAAAGAAATTTTAAAGAATCCAAGTATTTTATTGGATATTACACATGGTTTTGTTGTGTATGGTGGAATTATTGGTGGTATTTTAACTGGATATGTTTTTTGTAAAGTTAAAAAGTTAGAATTTTGGAAGTATTTTGATTTAGTAATGCCATCCATTGCGTTAGCACAGGCATTTGGACGATTGGGCTGTCTGTTTGCAGGTTGTTGTTATGGTAGAGAAACAAATAGTTGGTTTCATGTTATATATGAGGAATCTCAATTTGCACCAAACGGAGTGGCCTTATTGCCAACACAGTTGATTTCTAGTGGGTTGAATTTTATTCACTTTTTCTTGTTAATTTTTTTGGCAAAGAAAGTGAAAGTAAGTGGACAAGTAGCAGGGCTTTATTTGATTTTTTATAGTATGGGACGGTTTTGTTTAGAATTTTTACGAAATGACCCAAGAGGGGCAGTAAGTACTTTGTCTACTTCTCAATTTATTTCTATTTTTATTTTGATAGTAGGTGTGGGAATCTTTGCAATATGTGGATATCTTCATAAAAAACAATGCAGTATTGTGGATAATGTAAGGAAGTGATAATTGTGGAAAGAAAAGAAGTATGCATACAATGTCCTAGAAAGTGCAAAAAACAAAGGATTGACGAACAACCAGAAACTTATGGGTATTGTAGAGTTTCTAATGAGGTAAAGGTAGCCAGAGCTTCCTTGCATTTTTGGGAAGAACCTTGTATTTCTGGAGAGGAAGGCTCAGGAACAGTCTTTTTTTCTGGTTGCAATTTACAGTGTGTGTATTGTCAGAATGTAGAGATTGCGAAAGGAGTACGTGGAAAAACAATTTCTGTGGAGCGTTTGGCAGAGATTTTTTTAGAGTTACAAGAAAAAGGAGCAAATAATATTAATTTGGTAACACCATCTCATTATTATCCACAAATCAAAGAGGCATTGTTGCTAGTAAAAGAAAAGCTTTTTGTTCCTGTGATTGCAAATACTTCTTCGTATGATTCGGTAGAAAGTTTGCGTCAGATGGAAGGACTTGTGGATATCTATTTAGCAGATTTTAAATATTTAGACAATCAGCTTGCTAAAAAATATTCTAATGCAACAGATTATCCACAAGTAGCAGGGAAAGCATTAAATGAAATGTTTCGACAAGTAGGAGAACCTATTTTTGATGAAGATGGAAAAATGAAAAAAGGAATGATTATTCGGCATTTATTGCTTCCCGGATATAAGGAAGATTCGAAAGCAGTACTTCGGTATTTGTATGAAACCTTTGGAGATTCTGTGTTTATTAGTATTATGAATCAGTATACACCACTTTCTCATGTTGCTTCGTATCCAGAGTTAAATCGCCTCGTTACCGAAGAAGAATATGAAGAAGTGGTGGATTTTGCGATTGACCTTGGAATAGAAAATGGGTTTGTTCAGGAAGGAGAAACTGCGGAGGAAAGTTTTATTCCTGATTTTGATGGAGAAGGGGTATAAAAATAACAATATTTTTCTACTCTTGACAGAAAAAATAAAATTGTATACAATAATAAAGTAGTTAGCAATCACTAACCTATTAGTGATTGCTTCTTTTGAATATAAAAGTTAGTCTGTACTAACTATAAAAATACAAGTACAATGATGAAAGGAAAATGGCATGAATTATAAAGAAATAATAGAATCATCACATAAGAAAGAGTATTTTTATTCTAACGAAACAGGAGATGCCACTCTAACTATTTATACAATCTTTCCTGGAATAGAAGTAGTTTATAATTCAGTACATATCGATTGTTTTGATTTGAGTATTTCAGCGAAAGAAGGAAATTTTATTGAGATACATCATTGTCAAGAAGGTCGTATAGAACAGGAATTTGGAAATGACTTCTTTTATTTAATGCCGGGTGATTTGTCGATAGGGAAAAGAAAAGAAATGATTCAATCATACAATTTTCCGCTTCAGCATTATCATGGTATTACGATTGCTATTGACACAGAGATAGCTCCAAAGTGTTTTTCTGTCTTTATAGAAGATATTGAAGTTCAACCTTCTGTTGTAGTAAAGCGACTCTGCGGAGAAAGAAATTGTGTCACTTTGCGTTCAGAGCCTTATATAGAACATATTTTTTCTGAAATGTATACGATAAAAGAGGAACAAAGACTTGGTTATTTAAAAATCAAAATATTAGAGTTACTTTTTATTTTGAACACAGTTGAGCCGCCTGCTTCTAGTTTATCTAGGAATACATTACCAAGAATACAAGTAAATCTAGCAAAGCAAGTAGCAACTTATTTGACACAAAATATGAATAGGCGTATTACAGTATCAGAACTTGCAAAACACTTTGCTGTATCAGAAACTTTTTTAAAAAATTCCTTTAAAGGAGTTTATGGGGTGGGGATATTTTCTTATAATCGTATTCAAAAAATACAATGTGCAGCACAGGTATTGATAAAGACAGACCGTTCCATAGCTGATGTAGCAAATGAATACGGATACAACAATGAAAGTAAGTTTTCAGCAGCATTTAAAGATATTATGGGAGATACGCCTAGCATGTGGCGAAGAATGCATTCAAAAATCAATATTATATAGTGAATACAGAAAGAGTACTCTATTAAGTAAAGCACTTCAAAGGTTAAAAACCATTTGGAGTGCTTTTGTTGTTTTGGGACATTATTTTGTCTGTTTGGAGTGAAAAAAATAAATTAGGATAGTTCTACGACTATTTGGGCTATAGAAATATCCCTTTGGGAATTGTGAAAAGAAAATAGAAAGAGTACAATCGTTTTCGTTCGTTGGTGTAACAGCCAATTATATTTTTTGAAGTGGAGTTATACTAGACTAACTCTGAAAACGGAGGTGTTATACATAAGAAAGCATTTATCAACAATTATATTAGGAAGTATATTACTTTTGATTTCGATTTTTTCTCTATTTATTGGAGTGATTGATATAGACCTTGCTTCTTTGGTTTCTGAAAATAGTGAAAAATTGCAAATTTTTCTTTTATCAAGAATACCTCGTCTACTTGCTATTCTTTGTACGGGAGTTGGGATGAGTGTATCAGGATTATTAATGCAGCAACTTTGTATGAATAAGTTTATTTCGCCAACAACAGGTGCAACAATTCAATCAGCACAGTTTGGAATTGCACTTGCCATGATGTTCTTTCCTAGCATGGGACTTTGGGTGAGAACTTTATTTGCTTTTATTTTAGCAGTAGCAGGGACATTGCTTTTTGTTTTATTTGTACAGAGAATTAAAGTAAAAGATACCGTTTTAGTTCCTTTGGTTGGTATTATGTTTGGTAATATTATTGGTGGTATTACTAATTTTATTGCATATCAAGGGGAAATTACACAACAACTTTCTACTTACTTTTCAGGTTCTTTTTCTTTGATTATCAAAGGAAATTATGAGCTTGTATATCTGGTAGTCCCACTTGTAATTATTGCGTTTATTTATGCTAATCATTTTAATATTGTTGGTATGGGACAGGACTTTTCTAAAAATCTTGGTGTTAATTACAATGCTGTTTTGATTTTAGGTTTATCAATTGCCTCTGTGATTACTGCAAGTATTATTGTGATTGTAGGTCAGATATCGTATATTGGATTGATTGTACCAAATATTGTAGCTTTATTTAAGGGTGATAAAATGAGAGGTACTTTGATTGATACTGCATTGTTTGGGGCATTATTTGTTTTAGTTTGTGATATTGTAGCAAGAATTGTGATTATGCCATATGAAATTCCAATTGAACTTGTTGTAGGCATTGTAGGTAGTATTGTTTTTATTATTATGTTGTTTTATAAGTTAAAGCATGGAAAAAAAGCCATCCGAGTTGGTAGTCAGAAAACTGCTAATGAAACGAAAAAGGAGGTGGCTTAGAATGTCTAAAGAAAAAGTAATAAATAATGTACATAAAAAAAATGTGCAACGATTGGTAATTTTGACAGTAATTGTTTTAATAGCAATTGTGTTTTATTTGTTGATTAATTCTCATCTAGGAAAACCAAAGTTGTTTTTATATATTATGAAGCTTCGTTTGCCTGCCTTACTTTGTATGGTGATTGCTTCGATATCAATTGGAGTTTCTACCTTGATTTTTCAATCGATTGTGAATAATCGTATTGTAACGCCAGCATTGCTTGGAATGAATTCGATTTATACGTTTTTACATACAGCAGTAGTATTTGTACTTGGAACGGGAAGTACGCTTTATCTTAATGCGAATCTTGCTTTTGCGGTGGATTTAGTGTTAATGGGTAGTGTGGCAACGCTAATTTATTGGTATTTATTTCAGAAAACAGGTCACAACATTTTGTATATCATGCTGATTGGTACTGTATTGTCTTCTTTATTTGGAAGCGTACAATCTGCAATGATTCGTGTGATGGATCCAAATGAATATGATGCTTTGCTTGGTAATCTGGTTGCAGATTTTAACAATGTGAATGGCGAAATTATCATGTTTGCTATTTTAGCACTTGGTGCAATTACATTCTTTTTACGAAAGGAATTGGCATTGCTGGATGTAATTACTATGGGTAGACACCAAGCCATTAATCTTGGTGTGGATTATGATAACACAATTCGTAAACTATTGTTTGGTGTTGTACTTTGTATGGCGGTAGCAACGGCAACGATTGGACCAGTTTCTTTTCTCGGATTGATTGTGGCTAATTTATCTAGACAGATTTTAAAAACGTATAAACACACACATTTGATTTTAGGAGCATCTTTGTTAGGAATGTTAGCACTTATAGGAGGACAGTTAGTTGCTCAACATATCTTTCATTTTACAGTACCTGTCAGCACATTTGTGACAATTGCAGGAGGTCTTTACTTCCTCTACTTATTACTTTTTAAGAAAGGAGCGTACTGATTTCGATGAATATTGTAGACTTAATGAAAAGTTATGGCAGTAAAACGGTTGTGGATACAGTTAGTTTTGAAGTACCAAGAGGCAAAGTTTTATCACTGATAGGACCAAATGGTGCAGGAAAATCTACGGTTATGGGTATGATTTCAAGACTGGTCGCAAAGGATGCTGGTATTATTCATTTTGAAGGCGAAGAACTATCTAAATGGAAAAGTAAGGAGCTTGCCAAACGGCTTGCTATTTTGACACAGCACAATAACATACAAATGAAGTTGACAGTAAGAGAGTTAGTAGCATTTGGGCGTTTTCCTTATTCGGGAAGTCGTTTAACTGCGGAAGATAATGAGATGGTGGATAAAGCGATTGCCTATATGGAGTTAGAAGAATTTGAAGACCGATATATTGACGAGTTATCAGGTGGTCAAAGACAGAGAGCCTATATTGCAATGGTCATTGCACAAGATACGGATTATGTTCTGCTTGATGAGCCGACGAATAATTTAGATATCTATCATGCTTCTAATTTGATGCGTATGGCTAGAAGGCTTTGTGATGAACTTGGCAAAACAGTGATTTTAGTTCTTCATGAAATTAATTATGCAGCATTCTATTCTGACTATATTTGTGCTTTTGTAGATGGAAAAATCGCAAAATTTGGAACAGTAGATGAAGTAATCAACAAAGATTGTTTGCATGATATTTACAATGTAGATTTTGAGATTATTCGTATTCATAATAAACCATTATCGGTTTATTATTGATGAATTAGTGGAAAAACCGCAGTATTTTTGCTGTGGTTGTAAATAAAAATAAAAAAGGAGTAATAAAATTATGAAAAAGATTTTTAAACGTATGCTTACTACTTTGGCACTTACAATGTCTGTTTGTACTTTTGCAGGTTGTGGCTCTGAAGTAGAAGAAACACCAGAAACAATTACGATTAAGGCACTCAATGCAAACAAAGAGCTTGCAGATATTGAAGTTCCTTATGACCCTGAGCGTATTGCAATCCTTGATATGCCAGCACTTGACATTATTGATTCTCTTGGTCTTGGTGACAGAATTGTAGGTAGTGCAAAAGTTACTATCGAATATCTGACAGATTACAATCCTGATGATTCCAATGGTGAGATTTTAAATCTTGGTAGCGTGAAAACCGCGGATATGGAGCAGGTAGCTCTTTGTGAACCAGACATCATCTTTATTGGTGGACGTTTGAGTGCGTCTTATGATGCACTTAGTGAAATCGCTCCAGTGGTATATCTTGCTGTAGATTATGAAAAAGGTGTAGTAGAGAGTACCGCTGACAATGCAAAGACAATCGCTTCTATCTTTGGTAAGGAAGACGAAATCGAAGATAAGGTTACTGGTTTCCAAAAAAGAATTGATACTCTTAAAGCTGTGGTTGAGGGTAAAAATGTGCTCCTTGGTATGTATAACAACAATGCAATGAGTTTGATGGATACAAATAGTCAGTTGTCCATTATTGCTAATGAAATGGGTGCAAATAACCTTGGTGAAACAGTAGGAGAAGTGGATAAACCTGCTCACGGTGATGATGCTTCTTGGGAAACAATTCTTGACTTAAATCCAGAATATATGTTTATTTTGGATAGAAGTACAGCAACTGGTGCTGCGGATGAAGGTGTTCTTGGTGCAAAGGAAGTAATTGAGAATGACTTGATTAAAACACTGGATGTTTATAAGAATGGAAACATTGTTTACTTTATTCAACATGCAAATGTTTGGTATACTTCTACAGGTGGTATTCAGGCACTTGATACAATGCTTGCAGACTTAGAAGATGCTCTCCTTAAATAATTTTTGGCAGCAGACGGGACGTAAAATCTCGTCTGTTTTTTAACCGAATCAAAGAAGTCCTACACTTCAAATGGCTAGAACATTAAGTAGTATCTTGTCAAAGTAATTAATGAGATATAAAATGTTTTATGTAATACTAGGGAAAAGAGGAAGAAATTATGTGGATATTTGTAGCAGTTTTATCGGCAGTCTTTGCAGGATTGACTGCTATTCTTGCAAAATGTGGAATACGAAAAACAAACTCCGATATAGCAACAGCGATTCGTACGATTGTAGTGCTTTTGTTTTCTATCCTTATGGTTTTTGTAGTTGGTTCACAAAATACAATTACAACAATTGACAGTAAATCTTGGATATTTTTAATATTATCAGGACTTGCAACAGGTGCTTCTTGGATTTGTTATTTTAAGGCACTATCCATCGGAGATGTCAACAAGGTAGTTCCTATTGACAAATCAAGTACGATTTTATCGGTACTTCTTGCAATTATTTTATTTGGAGAAACAAATCATCTTTTTGTTAAGTTAGTTGGCACAGTACTAATTGCTATTGGTACATATCTTATGATTGAGAAAAAAATCTCTAATAACGAAATAAAAAATTCTAAATGGATTTTATATGCCATTTTTTCCGCAATCTTTGCTTCTTTAACCTCCATACTTGCAAAGATTGGAATCTCAGGTGTGGAATCAAATCTTGCCACAGCAATACGAACAGTGGTAATTCTTGTGATGGCTTGGGGAATTGTATTTGCCAAAGGAGAACAAAAACAACTTGCAGAAATTGATAAAAAAGAACTTATCTTTATTTGTCTTTCTGGACTATCTACAGGTGCTTCTTGGCTCTGCTATTATTATGCAATTCAAAATGGTATTGTTAGTGTCGTTGTTCCAATTGACAAAATGAGTATTTTAGTTACTATTTTGTTTTCTGTCATATTCTTAAAAGAAAAATTGTCTAAAAAAGCAGTACTCGGACTTTTCCTTATGTGCATTGGTACGCTTGTAATGGTTATTTGGGCATAATAACAAAATCCCTCCTTTCTCATGCGAAAAAGGAGGGATATCATTATTGATACATAGTTTCTAACACTTCAAAGTAATTTTCAAATGTTTTTGCACAACACTGGGCATTTTTTATTATGATTCCTTCTGTCCGAAGTCCAATTAAAGAAAATGCCATTGCCATACGATGGTCTTCATAAGTTTCTATTATACCAGAATGTGGATAACTTGGTTCAATTTCGATTCCATCGTGGATTTCTTTACATGTAACTCCAAGCTTTGTTAATTCTGTAAGAATGGCATGGTAACGGTCACATTCTTGATACTGAATATGAGAAATTCCAGTAATTGTTGTTTTGGTAGAGGCAAATGGTGCAAGCACAGCAAGTGTCATTGTTTGGTCAGAAAAAGAGCTAAGGTTTGCGGTTACTCCAAGGTATTGTTTATTTTTTTGTCCAGTAACACGATAACTTTCTAATGTAGTGTCATAAACAACAGTACAATTCATTTGTTTTAAAATATCAAGAAATTGTATATCTCCTTGGAGAGATTGTTTTGGAATATGAGGGACTACCATAGAGATACCTAAGAGTGGAGCTGTGGCATAAAAATAGCAAGCAGCAGACATATCTGGTTCAATAAAATAATCTCTAGCGGTATAACTTTGTCCTCCACGAATAAAAAAAGTTGTTTCATCTGGTTTTTCTACATCGACACCAAACTGTTTCATCATAGCAACTGTCATATCAATATATGTCATGCCATGTGTTCCCGTAATATGTACCGTAAAATCAGAAGAGAACAAACAAGCAGAAATTAAAAGAGCACTTAAAAACTGACTGCTTTTATCAATGTCTACTGTGACTTCTGTAGCAGTAAGAGGAGCAGTATTGTGGAACACAACAGGAAGAAAACCTTCTTTTTCTATAAAGGAAAAAGAACTTCCAAGAGAGGAAAGGGCAGTAAATAGCTCTTTCATTGGGCGTTTTTTCATTTGTTCGGAAGCGTTGATATGGCAGTTACATTTAGAAATTCCAAGAAATGCTGTTAAAAAGCGAGCAGCAGTTCCTGCACTTCCAACATCAATTGTGGCTTCTTTGTTTGGAATATGACCGCCTTCTCCATAGACTGTCACTTGTTTTTTTTCTTCATCTATTTCTATTTGAAATCCAAGGGAACATAAACTAGATAAAAAGTGTCTAGAATCGTCAGAAAAAAGCACTCCAGATAGGGTGCTTTTTCCTTTGGCTAATGCAGCGAGTAAAAGTGCCCGATTGGTAATACTTTTAGAACCGGGAACTTCTACTACATACTCTTTTTTATGTTCCGATGGAAATGGTTTTACTGTAATATCTGACATAGTAAATTCTCCATTTCTTTTTTAATTTTTGCTATATTAGTAGTGGAAACTATAATAAATGTTCTTATAGTAAAAGGTTATTTAGTGTGCAATAGGAACAAGGTAAGCACTATCGTTCGAGCTATCATAGCAAAGGAAGAATTGAGCAAGAGCACCATTGTGTTCTTCTGCAACTAATAAAAGACTTAATTCATTTTCTGGGACTGTGATTTGTAAAGAAACAAGTTCATTCGCACCAATATCACCACAAGAGGTTAAAAGACTACTTTCTTCTAAATTTAATCCGCTAGAAAGGTCTACTTCATATAAAGAAATATTTAATAAATCTACAGTAGAAGAAATTAAATAAATAGGTCCATCTTGGTTTATTGTTAAAGAGGCTTCTAACTCTAAACCTTCTGTGCTAGTTACCGTAGAAAAATTGATTTCTCCTGTGGGACTTGGAAGAATTTCTTCTGGTGTCATTTCTTCTAGATAGTCTTGTGCTAACATTGTAATAAAAGAAATTACAGGTTGATTTTTAGCAAGAACTGTACCGTCCTCATCTTCGGCAGGTACATTTGCACAAATAGCGTCTACAATTTCTATACCAGAAATAACAGAACCAAAAGCAGCATAATCACCATCTAGAGCAGTAGCATCTTGTTGTACAATAAAGAATTGAGCAGAGGCACTGTCATAATCTTTTGTTCTTGCCATAGAGATAGTACCACGAACGTGACTAATTGGGTTATTGTAACCATTAGAGGAAAATTCTCCAGGGATAGTATAAGTAGAGCCACCCGTTCCATTTCCTTTCGGGTCACCACCTTGCATAATGTATCCATTCAAAATACGGTGAAAGGTAAGACCATCATAAAAACCCTCATTTACTAAATTTACAAAGTTAGTAACGGTAGCAGGTGCAGAGTCTGCATCAAGTGCAAGAATAATCGTGCCATAGTCTGCTATTTCTAGTTGTGCAAAGTGTAATCCCGATAAATAATTAGCGGAATCATAATTTGGATTACCTTCATTTGATTTTTTGCCACAAGCAGTTAGGCAAAAGATACAAAATAAGGATAATACCAAAAGAGTTAAGAGTTTGTTCTTTTTCATAAAGTAAGTATTCTCCTTTTTATAATTTGTAGTCATTCCAATATAAGAATGTCCCAGAATAGTTCTATTTTGATGTATTTATTAGTCAGAACTGTGTCAAAACTGATAAAATAATAGGAATACAACTAGAAAGTAGTTTATATTTGTGAAAATCAAATAATAATAAGTTAATATCTCTAGGTTACATATAAAATCTTTAAAACAACTATTAAAAATTGATTAAGTTTTAAATTTTTAAAACTTTAGTAACAATTTTGTGGTAAACTATAAGCAAACGATGATACGTTTGAAAAAGTTAAAAATACTTAGTGGTTTTATTGAGATTGTAGGTATTGGGTGGTACGGCAATAAAGCACAAAAGAATATGAATTATCGCCAAAAAGCAGAAAGGAATTGAAATATCAAATGAATAAAGAGGGTACATTTTTAGACTTTTATGGGGAAATTAAGAATACATCAGAGGAATGGGAGAGAATGCGGTTAATTTATGATGCAGCATTGCGTGAGGTAAATACAAAGTTAGAAACCTTAAATAACGAATTTAAAATGCGACATCAATATAATCCAATTGAACATATGACTTCTCGTATTAAATCTCCAGAGAGTATTGCAAAAAAATTGAAACATAATGGTAGAAAATTAACAGTAGAAAATATTGTACGTTATATTAATGATGTAGCAGGAATTCGTGTCATTTGTTCTTATACTTCAGATATTTATCGTATTGCTCGTTTAATTTCGGAACAATCGGATGTTACGATATTAAAAATTAAAGATTATATTAAAAATCCAAAGCAGAATGGATATAAAAGTTATCATATGATTATTTCTGTGCCTATTTTTTTATCTGATGCTATGATTAATACAAAAGTGGAAATTCAGATTCGGACGATAGCGATGGATTTTTGGGCGAGCTTGGAACATAAGATGTATTATAAATTTGAAGGAAATGCACCAGAAAGTATTCGTAGAGAATTAAAAGAATGTGCAGATTTAGTCTCCTTTTTGGATCAAAAAATGTTGGCAATTAACCAGGAAATTAAACGATATGCAGGAGAAGCTGAAGAAGATGATAAAGAATTCGATGAGGAATTATTAGCATTATATGGTACCGTTGTGGACGAGTATGAAGAACTAAGAAGAGTTTCTGTGCCAGTTATTGAAACAAAATAGGATTTTACTCCCTTTCCTATCTTTTAGGATACGAAAGGGAGTAGTTTTTTTACCAAGAAGTTCTTTCATAGAAAACATGGTCTTCTAAAATATAGAATTTATCAAATACAGTAAAATCTACATTATCTTTCATACGGAAGAATAAAAAGTCTCCAATATTATTACGACCAGCGAGAGCTTCTTTTGCTGCTTTGTAGCAGGAGTTTGGAATGCCTCTTTTTTGTGCTCGTTCAATTAAGTAGTCAGAAGCACCAGCAAATTGTCCTGGAGCAAATAAAACTTCTTCTAAGGTAGAACCCCATCGTTTCGATTCGATACGATTTAAAATGACATTGGCAACAGCTAATTGCCCTTCATATTTTTGGTCACCAGCTTCTGTGTAAATTATAGTAGCAAAGAGATAGAGTTCGTCTTCAGTCATCGTCCTCGGTGCTCTTGTTGTTTCTGCAACGCTTGTGACACGAGTTTTTGCAAGGGCATCTTCTATTTTTTTCCGTTGTTCTTCTAATTTTTGTTGTCTTTCTTTTTCTTCTAGTTCTTCTAAGGTAGAACCGGTTTTTAAGTTATAGGAGAGTCTTACATATTCTGCACAAACATATCCAATAGAATTATTTTGTAATTCAATCGCAATCCAACCATCAAAACTTTCGGAAAGCCGAACTTTTTTTGTTTCCCCTTTTTTTAATTTAGATAAAATTTCATACTCTGTATTTGGACCACTGCGTATATTTAAAATATCAACAGTAACGGTAGCAGAAGTTAGCTTATTTTTATCACAAAATTCTTTGATTTCATCTTCCGTAAAGAGATATGTAGCATTGATATAACCTTCTTTAATAGAGCCTGTAGAAATTTTTACCCATTCATTATCTTCCTCTAAAATATAAGCAAAACTTTGTGCTGGGAGTTTTCCAACGATAGGAGAGTCTGTACTTGGACCACTACGAATATTTAAGTTGCTTGAAATATTAGGAATTGTAAAATCTAAGGTATACGCACAAGGAGTTGGTGTTGGCGTAGGAGTTGGAGTATTTGTAGGTGTAGGTTCTGGGGTCGGAGTTGCTGTTGCAATAGGTGTCGGAGTTGCTGTTATGGTTGGCGTAGGAGTTGAAGTACTTGTTGGTGTTCCTGTGATAGAAGAAGGAACAACTTGTCTTACAGTAGCGACAGTAGAATCGTTGCTTGTTTCTTTTGTACCTAAATCAGTAGAAGAACCTGATAATGTGGAAGCAAAAAAACATGCACAAGTGACAAGGCATCCAACTAGAGTACGCTGTTTTTTTCTCATAATCTTTTTAAAGCACAAACTTGCTACGATTTTTTGTAGAAGTAGGCTATTTCCCCTTTCAAAATATTAATATTGTGTTACATTCTTGTTTCATAATAACATACTTTTTGAAACAAAGAAAGTCTTGTTTTAAAATAATTGCTTTCTTTTTTATTTATTCATTGAAGATTTTTGAAATCTAGCGTATAGTATAAGAGATAGAAATAAAAAATACAAGTAAAAAAAATAGGAGGATAAAAAATGTCATTATTAGAGTATATTAATGAGGCAACAACGCCACATCATGCAGTAGCAGCAGGAGCAGAACTTTTATCAAAAAGAGGTTTTACAGAGTTAGAACTTGGACAACCTTTTTCAATTCAAAAAGGTGGACGTTATTTTGTAAAAGCATATAGTACCTCTTTAATTGCGTTTACAGTAGGATTAGAAACAAAAGAAAATCAAGTATTTCATGTAGCAGCAGCCCATACAGACCATCCATGTTTACACATTAAGCCAAAGGCAGAAATGACACCAAATAAATATTTAAAATTAAATGTAGAAGTGTATGGTGGTCCAATTTTAAATACATGGTTGGATAGACCTCTTTCTATTGCTGGTCGTGTAGCGTGCAAAGGAAAAGATGTATATCATCCAGACCTTCGTTTAGTAGATTTTAAGCGTCCAATTGCAACGATTCCAAATTTGGCAGTGCATATGAATCGTAAGGTAAATGAAGGAGTAGAATTGAATAAGCAGTCTGATATGTTACCAATTATTGGATTATTTGAGGAAAAGTTAAATAAAGATGAATATTTTCTCGATATTTTGGCAGCAGAATGTCAGGTAGATAAGGAAGAAATTTTGGACTTTGATTTATATGTATATGCACAAGAAGCAGGTAGTTATGTAGGTATGAAAGAAGAAATGATTTCCTCTCCACGTTTGGATAATTTAACTTCTTGCTATGCTTTGTTGAAGGGTATTACAGGAGAACAGATTAGAGAAAATGGTATCAATCTTGCTATTTTATTCGACCATGAAGAAATAGGTAGTCGTTCTAAACAAGGTGCAGATTCGGCGTTGCTTCAGATGATATTAGAAAAAATTTATACAGCTCTTGGATTTAGTAAGCAAGCATTGATGGATAGTATTTTAAATAGCTTTTTATTCTCTGTAGATGTGGCTCATGCATTACATCCTCACCGTGCAGAAAAATATGACCCAGTAAATCAGGCACATTTTAATGAAGGTATTGTATTAAAATTAAATAGTAATCAACGCTATACATTTGACACACAAGCAGTAGCAATTGCACAGGGAATTTGTGAAGCAGTAGGTGTAAAATATCAGAAGTTTGCGAATCGTTCCGATATTGCTGGTGGTGGAACACTTGGCCCAATTATTTCTAGTTGGTTACCAATGAATACAGTGGATATTGGTGTGCCAATTTTAGCAATGCATTCGGCTAGAGAATTGATGGGCAGAAAAGACCAAGAATATTTAGAGAATTTAATGACAGCATTTTATGCATGGTAATTGATTTTGGTTATAGTTATGAACTAAAATTTTATAATTTGTAAAAAAGGGGAAGGGTATGGATATAAAGAATTGTAATATTAAAAAAAAGATATTGTTTAGTTTTATAATACCAATTGAACTATTTTTTTTAACAATTGTAATCTTTGTAAGTGGTGTATTTTTTATTCAGGGGAATTTTTCAGATTTTTATAATTATGCATATGAATTATCTAGAAATACACAAAATTCCTGTACAGCAGTACAAGGTGCAGCAAAGTCTGTTGCAGTGTCTATGTCATTAAGTGATGCAAAAATGATTCAAAGTTTTCAAGACAATGCAGCAGAATATATGGACACGTTAGAATCCAATTTAGAGGATTTCTTAGAAATATATGATGATGATAAAACAGAAATTAAAAAAAATTTGAATAAGATAAAAGAATCTGATGTTGTAGATTATGGTGTACAAATTGAAGAAACTCTTCGTTTGATAGAAGAAGCGAAAGAATACCGCCAAGCAATAGAAGAAGTAATGATTGCTGGGAAACCAGAGGAGGCTTTAACCTTATATATAACGAAATATGGTCCCAAAATGACAGCAATTCAAACAAATATACAAAATTTAGATGTAGCAGTAGGTAAAATAGCTGACACAACATTTTTTTCTTCTAGAACAAGCAGTACTTGGATACTTCTTGTGTCATTGATTGTTAGTGCAGTTTCTCTAATTGTCACTGTTGGAATGGCAAAGAAATTGATTACAAATTTAACACAGCCAATCAAGGAAATTGAAAAGGCTGCAAAAGAAATGACCGAAGGCAATTTTAGTGTAACTATAAATTATGAGAGTGAAGATGAATTAGGAAGTTTAGTTCGTTCGATGAACATACTTTGCGATGATGTGAAAGAAATCATTGAAGACATTGCACGTATTTTATCAGAACTTTCTGAAGGTAAGTTTAAAGCTACTTCTTCTTGTATACATCAATATACAAAGGATTATATTCCAATTCTTACTGCTATGCGAGCAATTCGTGATAATTTAAGTGAAACTTTAAGAAATATTGATGAGTCAGCAGAACAGGTGGCTTGTGGTTCTGCACAGTTAGCGGATAATGCTCAGATGTTAGCAGAAGGTGCTACGGAGCAGGCAAGTGCGGTAGAAGAACTAACTGCTATGATTACAGATGTATTTCATATGTCAGAAAAAAATGCAGAAGATGCACAGGTGGCATATGAGAGAATGCGAGAAGCAGAGATACAGGCAGATAAAGGAAAACAAAATCTTCAGGATTTAACGAATGCGATGAATGTCATTCAAGAAACTTCTATGCAAATTCAAAATATTATTGCATCCATTGAAGATATTGCATCTCAGACAAATTTACTTGCGTTAAATGCTTCGATTGAGGCAGCAAGAGCAGGAGATGCGGGTAGAGGATTTGCTGTTGTTGCAGACCAAATTGGAAAATTGGCAACTGATAGTGCTCGCTCTGCAATTGATACAAAGCAGTTGATTGAAAAAAGTATAGGAGATATTAAATCAGGAACGAATATTACAGAGAAAACTGTACAAGCAATTCAAGAGATACTTATTAGTATGTCTGAGTTTGGTACTATTGCAAAAGTGACAAGTGATACCTCGAAAACACAGGCAAATATGCTAGAACAAATTCAACAAGGAATTGAACAAATTTCTAATACAGTAGAAAGTAATTCTGCTTCTGCCGAGGAAACTTCTGCAACAAGTCAGGAATTATTTGCACAGGCAGAAAACTTAAAGAATCAAGTACAGAAATTTGAGTTAGCAGACCGCAGGTAGGTTATCCCTTCCAAAAAAATGACCTTTACAAATAGGAAGAAACATGGTACGCTAATTTCTTAAACAAAAGGAACAAAATGGAGAGGAGAGAAAGCAATGGAGAAGAAGAAATTTTATATGACAACAGCGATTGCCTATACTTCTGGTAAGCCTCATATTGGAAATACTTATGAAGCAATTTTAGCAGATAGTATTGCACGTTTTAAAAGATTACAAGGATATGAAGTATTCATGCAGACTGGTACAGATGAGCATGGTCAAAAAATTGAAGAAAAAGCTGCACAAAAGGGCATTACTCCAAAGGAATTTGTAGATGGTGTTGCAAGTGAAATAAGGGGAATTTGGGATTTAGTTGGTACTTCTTATGATAAGTTTATTCGTACCACAGATACCGACCATGAAAAACAGGTACAGAAGATTTTTAAGAAGTTATATGAACAGGGAGATATTTATAAAGGTCATTATGAAGGTATGTATTGTACTCCTTGTGAATCATTCTTTACTGCTTCTCAGTTAGTGGATGGGAAGTGTCCTGACTGTGGCAGAGAATGTCAGCCAGCAAAAGAGGAAGCTTATTTCTTAAAGTTGAGTAAGTATACAGACCGTTTAATTGAGCATATCAATACACATCCAGAATTTATTCAGCCAGAGTCTAGAAAAAATGAAATGATGAATAATTTCTTGCTTCCGGGACTTCAAGACCTTTGTGTGTCAAGAACTTCATTTAAGTGGGGGATTCCTGTGGATTTCGATGATAAACATGTCGTGTATGTGTGGATAGATGCGTTAAGTAACTATATTACGGGAATTGGTTATGATGTAGATGGAAATTCTACCGAGCAGTTTAATAAATTTTGGCCAGCAGATTTACATTTAATTGGTAAGGATATTTTACGTTTCCATACGATTTATTGGCCAATTATGTTAATGGCACTTGATTTACCACTTCCAAAGCAGATTTTTGGTCATCCTTGGTTGTTACAAGGTGGAGAAAAGATGAGTAAGTCCAAAGGCAATGTGCTTTATGCGGATGATTTATCCAAAGTATTTGGTGTAGATGCCGTTCGTTACTTTGTATTACATGAAATGCCATTTGAAAATGATGGTGTCATTACATGGGAATTGTTAGTAGAACGTTGTAATTCCGAACTTGCCAATACACTTGGAAATTTAGTCAATCGTACAATCTCTATGTCCAATAAGTATTTTGGTGGCGAGGTAGTGAACGCAGGAGTATGTGAGCCTGTAGATGAGGAATTAAAAGCATTAGTGACAGCGACTCGTGCAAAAGTAGAAGCAAAGATGGAACAGCTTCGTGTAGCAGATGCGATTACAGAAATTTTTACATTGTATAAGAGATGTAATAAGTATATTGATGAAACAATGCCTTGGGCGTTAGCAAAGGACGAAACAAAGAAAGAACGTTTACAGACGGTACTTTATAACTTAATTGAAAGTATTTGTATTGGTACAAGTTTACTTGCGCCATTTATGCCAGAAACAGCAAGTAAGATTTTTACACAGTTAAATACAAAGGAACGTGCAATGGATGAGTTAGCTACATTTGGATTGTATCCAAATGGAACAAAAGTGACAGAAAAACCAGAAATTTTATTTGCTAGACTGGATGTGAAGGAAGTATTAGCCATTGCAGAAGAACTTCAGAAAGCTCAGGCAGCAGAATATGCAAGAGAAATGGGTCTTCCAGTAGAAGGCGAAGAAGTAAAGGAAGAAGAAGCAGTGATTGATATTGAAGCAAAGCCAGAAATCACATATGAGGATTTTGCAAAATTACAGTTCCAAGTAGGTGAAATTATTTCTTGTGAAGAAGTAAAGAAATCAAAGAAACTTCTTTGCTCTCAAGTAAAAATCGGTTCCGGGGTAAAACAGATTGTATCTGGTATTAAAGCACATTATACTCCAGAACAAATGGTAGGTAAAAAAGTAATGGTGCTTGTCAACTTAAAACCAGCAAAATTAGCGGGTATTTTATCAGAAGGAATGCTTCTTTGTGCAGAAGATGAAAATGGGGAATTGGCTCTTATGACACCAGAGAAGAATATGCCAGCAGGGGCAGAAATTTGCTAATATGAAATAAATAGACTATTTTTTAGCACGAATTATTTTATATATAACAGCAGGGAGAAATCCTTGCTGTTTTTTTCTATAGCTTCTTGAAATAGCAAGAAAAACATAGTAAAATAGGTTACGATTTAGCCATTTACATGGTATAAAAGAAACAAAACGGAAATAAGAAGAAAATACATAGAATGTTAGTATTTGGAATGGAGGAGTTATGAGCAAGAAAAATATATTAGTTTTATTTGGTGGTCGTTCTTCAGAGCATGAGGTTTCTTGTGTTTCTGTTACAACAATTCTTTCAAATATAGATAAAGAAAAATATGAAGTTTATGTTGTTGGAATTACAAAAGAAGGTCGTTGGGTTTTAGTAGATTCTGTAGAAGAAATAAAAGATGGAAGTTTTGTAAACAGCAAAAAGCAGGCAGTGCTTTCTCCTGATACTATAGAAAAGGCATTGTATATTATGGAAGATGGTAAGGTAGAGAAAGTGCGTATTGATGTGGCTTTTCCAGTATTGCATGGTTTAAATGGAGAAGATGGTACAGTACAAGGTTTGTTTGAATTAGCGGGTATTCCATATGTAGGTTGTGGTGTGTTGGCATCCGCAGTATCCATGGATAAGTTATATACAAAAATTGTGGTAGATACGTTAGGAATTGCACAGGCAAAGTATGTAGCAGTAAGAAAAGAAGAAATTGAAGAAGTTTCTGTATATGAAACGATTGAAGAAAAGCTTGGTTATCCAGTCTTTATTAAGCCATCGAATGCAGGTTCTTCTAGAGGCGTTTCTAAAGCTAGTAATCGCAAAGAATTGGTAGCTGGTTTAAAAGAAGCTTCCTTTCATGACCGTAAGATTTTAGTAGAGGAAACTATTTTAGGTAGAGAAGTAGAATGTGCCGTATTAGGTAATGAGGAAGTAAAAGCTTCTGGAGTGGGTGAAATTTTGGCAGCAGCAGAATTTTATGATTATGAAGCAAAGTATCATAATGCAGAATCTAAAACCGTAATCTCTCCAGAATTACCAGAAGGAAAAGAAGAAGAAATTAGAGAATCCGCAGTAAAGATTTTTAAAGCTGTAGATGGTCAAGGATTATCTAGAGTGGATTTCTTCTTAGAATATGGTACAAATCGAGTTATCTTTAATGAAATCAATACATTACCAGGCTTTACTTCGATTAGTATGTATCCAATGCTTTGGGGAGCAAAAGGAATTGAGAAAAAAGAATTGGTGGAACAGTTAATAGGATTAGCTCATATTCGTGAAATTAACTTATAATATTATTGATAAATCAAGACTTAGCCTTTATTTTTATGATTAAAGTTAAACAGTTAGAAAGGATTGAGCTATGAAAAAAGAAGCACCGATTGGAGTATTTGACTCTGGAGTTGGTGGATTAACAGTAGTAAAAGAGATGATGAGAGCTTTGCCAAAAGAGTCGATTGTATATTATGGAGATACAGCAAGAGTTCCTTATGGAAATAAATCAAAAGAAACAGTAATTGCGTATTCAAGGCAAATTGCAAAGTTTTTGGAAAGTCAAGAAGTGAAAGCAATTGTAGTAGCTTGTAATACCATTAGTGCATTAGCATTGGAAACAATAAAAGCAGAGTTTGATGTGCCTTTTATTGGAGTGGTAAAACCGGGAGCAAAAATGGCAGCTCAAGCGACAAAAAATAAAAGGATTGGAGTGATTGCGACAGAAGGAACCATTTCTAGTGGCATTTATGAACAATTTTTAAAAGCGACCAGTCCAGAAGTAGAAGTTTTTGGAAAAGCTTGTCCTTTATTTGTACATTTGGCAGAAGAAGGATGGCTAAAAGATACAATAACAAAACAAGTTGCAGAACGATATTTGGCAGAATTAAAAGAAAAGCAAGTGGATACCTTAGTACTTGGGTGTACTCATTATCCATTATTAAGAAGTGTGATTGGTGAAGTGATGGGAGAACAAGTTACTTTAGTAAATCCAGCGTATGAAACGGCTAGAGAATTAAAATATGTATTAGAGGATGCTCATATTTTAAAGAATCAGGAAACAAAAGTTGCACCATATTATAAATTTTATGTTAGTGATGGTGCGGAGAAGTTTCGTCAGTTTGCCAATACCATTTTACCATGTAATAAATTAGAAGTAGAAGATGTAGCAGTAAAATGTTTTGATTAAGAGGAAAGAAAAGAACATGAAAAAAAATGTTGTAATTACAGTACGAGGCTTACAAGCTGAAATTAATGCAGAAGAACCTGTAGAAGTAATTAGTGCTGGAACTTATTTAAGAAAAGAAAATACACATTATTTGTCTTATGATGAAGCAGACGAAAACGGAAAATTGACAAAAAATCGTATTAAAATTACACCAGAAGCAATTGAAATGGTAAAACAAGGTGGTGTATCTACCCAAATGATGTTTCACTTAGGGGAAAAACAGTATGCTTGTTATTCTACTCCATTTGGAGAGTTAACACTTGGCATGACAACAAAACATATTCAAGTGGAAGAAGAAGAACATATGCTTTTGGCAAGTCTTTCGTATGGACTAGAAATCAATGGGGAGCATATGTCGGAGTGTAAATTAGATATTGAAGTAAAAGAATGTGGAAGATAATAATCTGAGGGCTGTGTTTCGACAGCCCTCATTTTAAAATTTATTTTAGCAGAATTTCTTAATGGCTTCATCAATCATAGCAACACATTGTTCTACAATTGGCATATCATCTGTAACTAAAGAAGCAAGAGGTCTGCGTACATCACCAAGGTTAAGACCTTCACGACGTCTAATAATTTCTTTAATAACAGCATACATATTTCCACGACAAGAGCACATTTTATAAATAATAGCATCTGCTGCGTACTGAATTTCCTGAGCTTCTTTTATCTTATTTTCTTTTACTAATTCAACAATCTTTAAGTAGAGTTCTGGCATAACACCATAAGTTCCACCGATACCACCTTCTGCACCAATCACTAAACCAGAAACTAACTGTTCATCTGGACCGTTGAATACAATAAAGTCTTCTCCACCTTCCATCTTAAACATCTGGATATCCTGTACTGGCATGGAGCTGTTCTTTACACCAACTACATTTTTATTCTTTAACATTTCACGAAGTAAAGGAAGTGTTAAAGATACACCTGCTAATTGAGGAATGTTGTAAATAATAAATTCGGTATTTGGAGCAGCAGAAGAAATATCATTCCAATATTGAGCAATTGCGTGTTCTGGTAAACGGAAATAGATTGGAGGAATGGAAGCAATCGCATCTACACCAACGCTTTCTGCGTGAGCAGCTAATTCCATACTATCTGCGGTATTGTTACAAGCAACATGAGCAATAATGGTAATTCTTCCCTTAGCTACTTTCATTACATGCTCTAATAAAAGTTTACGTTCTGCTACACTCTGATAAATACATTCGCCTGAAGAACCACCAACATAAAGTCCCTTAACACCTTTTTGAATTAAATGTTCGGTAAAAGCTTCTACTCTTTCTGGGCTGATTGCACCATTATCATCATAACATGCATAAAGTGCAGGAATAATTCCTTGATACTTTGTAATATCTTTCATTGTTTGTGTCTCCTTTTTATTTATATAATTTTATTTTTCAATTTCTTGTTTGGCTAACCATAAAGCACCCATCATACCTGCTTGATTGCCTAAAGAAGTTTGGCGAATTTTTGTTCCACGGAAACCAGGAGATATTTTTTCGTCTACTCTTTGTTTTACTTCACTAATTACATATGGCTGTGATAAAACTCCACCACCAAGTAAAATATCAGAGGGATTAAAGATATGGATTAATGTAACTAAACCATAGACGATTTCATCAATCCAACCATCAATGACAGACTTTACTTCTGGACGGTCAAAAGATTCAAATATTTTACGACCATTGTCTAAAGAAGTATCTACTTCCATTGCTTTTTTCACAAGAGCAGTAGCGGAAGCACATTTTTCATAGCAACCACTGAATTCAACATCTGCTTGCATTTGTTCTGGGTGTAATAAAATACCTCCAAAACCTCCACCAGAAAATGTTGCACCCGGATATACTTTTCCATCAATAATAATTGCTCCACCAACACCTGTTCCATAAGTAATACAAAGAAAACTTTGCAATCCTTTTCCAGCTCCAAAGTGAAGTTCGCCAAGTGCTGCAGCATTTACATCATTTTCAATAGCAACAGGTACATGGAATTCTTCTTCTAATATAGTTTTTACTGGCATTCCTGTATAATTAGGAATGTTGTCATTTGCGTAATGAATACTGCCATTCATGGTATTTACTTGTCCAGCCGTACTAATACCAATCGCATCAAATGTACCATAACTATGTAAAATTTGTTTCACACGCTCCATTAAATAAGGACCACCTTGTTTTGCATTCGTATCCCATTCTTTTTGGTCGGATAGAGCAACACCATTCCAAATTCCTGTTTTAATGGCAGTTCCACCGATATCCATTGTCACAATTCTCATAAGGAGTTCCATTCCTTTCTGTCGAATGTAAAAATTACTCTAATACTTTAGCGAATTCTTTTGTAATTAACTGTGGTCTTGTAATAATAGAACCTACAACAACACTGAAACATCCAAGTTCAATGACTCTCTTTACCTTTGCAGGTGTATTGATATTACCTTCTGCAATCACAGGATGTTTTGCCTTGGATAAAATTTCACGGATAATTTCAAAATCGTTAGTTTCAATTTTTAAGTTCTTACTTTGTGGTGTATAACCAACCATCGTTGTTCCAATAAAATCGAAGCCGAGTTCATCTGCATGAAGTGCTTCTTCTACCGTAGAGCAGTCTGCCATCCATAACTGATTTGGATATTTTGCTTTTGCTTCTTTGAAGAATTCGTCTAAAGTCTTTCCGCCCGGTCTTAAAGCAATCGTAGCATCCATAGCAATAATTTCTGGTTTTACTACCATAAGTTCATCAATTTCTTTCATGGTAGGTGTGATATATACATTAGAATCTTCGTAATCTCTCTTTACAATACCAATCACTGGGAGATTGGTTTCTGCTTTAATTTGTGCAATATCTTCTCTTGTGTTAGCACGGATACCTACCGCACCACCTTCTTTTGCAGCTGCTGCCATTCTGCCCATAATATAAGAAGAATGTAATGGTTCATGAGGAAGTGCCTGACAAGAAACAATTAATTTTCCACGTAATGCTTCAATAGCATCTGTGATACGTATTTTAAATACTGCTTTTCTAATAAGGCTAGGTTCTCCCACTTGAACACCTGCTTGATGTACATCATCTGGATAACAAATCATAAAATCGCCTGCATTTAAGATGGCAGTACCAGCACCAGTACCTGTTAATACCATAAGGTCAGAAGCTTCTCTGTATTCTACTTGTGTCATATTATCTAAGAAAGAGAAACCTATCTGTTCTGCACCTTTGACAATATAATGGATGTCCATGTAATGTTTATGAGCTTCCCAAATACGAGTATCAGCAGTAGCCGTTGTAAATTCTTCTAAATTCATGTAAATATTACTACCATCAATTTCATATCTGCCTAATTCCATTTCAGCGAAATTATGGCTTTTCATGTACTCGAAACATACTTGGATTTTGTCTTCTAGATAACTGAATTTTTCAAGTTGCTTGTCATTTCCGTAAATCATAGCACTTCTCCTTTTCTAGTCTAATTTTCATTATTAATATTTATAACACTTTTATTTTATCAAATTTTTGGCATTATGACTAGAGTAATTTAGAATAATTTTCGTTGTAATAATATAACAATCATATAATTATTATATAAAGAAAAACTCCCTACAATAAACATAGGGAGTTTTTCTTTATATTAGGTAAGAATGAAATAGTTATAGGCTAATACCATAGAAAATCCAAATATAAATATAGGCTGGAATAATTGCAGCTAATGTAAAAGGAATACCAATTTTAAAGAAATCTCTATTTTTTACTTCATATCCTTCTCTACGAAGAATACCAATACCTGTAATATTTGCAGAAGCACCAATTGGAGTACAGTTACCTCCTAGTGTAGCACCTGATAATAAACCAAAGTATAATACGGTAGGCTCAATTCCTAATGTAGTTGCAATTCCAGCAATGACAGGAATCATAGTAGCAACATATGGAATATTGTCAATAAATGCAGAAATTACTACAGATGCCCAAACAATCACACTGTATAAAACGAACAGATTTCCACTACCTGCTTTTGCAAGAAGCTGAGCAGCCGCATCAATCACACCCATAGCAGAAATACCACCAATCATAAGGAATAAACCAAGTAACAGACCGATTGTTTGAAAGTCAATGTCTTTTACGGTATCCTTGATAGTAGAAACTTGTTTTGTTTTGAGTATTTTATAAACAATTCCAATAAAAAGAACAATACAACAAATGCAACCATTTGTAATATCTAGTTTTTCTGGAATAAAGGAAGCACAAACTAATAATAAAATCGTTCCTGTGAGTAAAAGGGTAGGAACAAAATCGGTTACTTTCGTACGTTTTGTATTTTTTGGAATATTTCCTTTTTCTTTACGGAATAAAAATGCCAAAATAAGAGCAGAAATAATAGCACCGAGTTCTACGGCAAAAAACATACTTGGTTTTCCTTTATAAAAGAAAAAGTCAAGAAAGCTCATCTTGAGGGCAGAACCAAGCATAATTGCTGTTGTATCCCCGACTAATGTAGCAGCACCTTGCAAATTGGAAGATACAGCAATTCCAATAATGAATGGAACAGGATTTGTTTTTAATTTTCGGCAGATTTCCAAAGCAACAGGTGCTACCATTAAAACAGTAGCTACGTTATCAACAAATGCAGAAATAATTCCGGCAAAAAGTGCCATAGAGACAGCTGCCCACATAACATTTGGTACTTTTTCCATAACAAGGTCAGCAAGTAAGGCAGGCATTTTACTTTCAATAAATAAAGAAACAAGCCCCATTGTTCCGGCAAGCATTAAAATAACATTAAAATCAATGGAAGCTAAAATGTCACTAGCTGGGAGCATTCCTGTAAGAATAAATAAAAGTCCCGAAGCTAATGCAATATAAGGACGATACTTACTAAATATAAGCATTAGAACATAGGTAAGGGCAAATAAAATAATTGCGGATAACATAAAAATCTCCTTTGTTTTCAATTATATAAGGTATTATAACATAAAACAAGTTAAGATTCAGCTAAGATGTTGTTGTGTACTATTTGTTACTATTCAGCCTATTATTAAAAAGCCTGCTTTTCTTGGTATCTTACTTTAGGGATGAATAGTAACTACTATTTTGGTTAAAAATTGAATTATGTTGAATTAACAAGAAAAGAGTGTTAGAATTACATGTAACATAGTTTAAAAATGATTTCAATGAGCTTTTTGAAATCATAGTTTTTTATTAGATTTTTTTGGGGTAGGTAAGCTGTATGTATAAAATTGCGATATGTGAAGATGAAAAAAAGGAGCAGGACGAAATTGTCCTTATGATAAAGGAAATATTGCAAAAGAATCAAATAGAGTGTACGATTTCTTGCTATCAGAGTGGAGAAGAATTATTTCATGCTATTCAAAACGGTACAAAGTTTCATCTTCTTTTGCTAGATGTACTATTAGAAGGAATCGATGGAATTGCACTTGCGAGACAATTACGAAGTTTGCAAAATACTACTGCGATTATATTTATATCATGGAATAAAGAACTGGCGTTGCAAGGTTATGAAGTAGAAGCAGTTCGATACCTTGCAAAACCAATACAAGAAAGTTATTTACAAGAAGCATTGCTGTTTTGCTATGGAAAGCAGATAGAAAAAGAAATCCTATTGCCAACAACAAATGGTTGGCACAGGATTTGTCTTTCCGATATTATGTATGCAGAAGCACAGGGGCGAGGAATACTGTTGATACTTGTAAACGAACAACTAGAAGTACCACTTAAAATTTCTGAAGTGGAAGCATTGCTATCTAATGGAAGTTTTATTCTTTGTCATCGTTCTTATTTAGTCAATTTAGCATTTGTTCAGTATATCCGTTGTTATGAAATTGAGTTAAAAAATGGGAAAATTTTACCTGTTAGTAAATATCGATTTTCCGAAATAAAGAAAAAATTAATTACCTATTTAACAAAGTGAGACAGTGGAACAGCCAATGTAACTTCATAGAAATTTAGCTTTTGTTCTGTTTGGTATAAAATATGATAACATTTTGTTATTTTTTCTATAATATATAACCCAAAACCATGCATTTGCATGGTTTCTTTTTTTTCATTTTTCTCTTGCTGTTTCATAATAGTAGAATTTTTACAAGTAAATACCCAAAAGTCATTTTTTATATGAAAATCAAGAAAAAGAATAGGCTGTTTTTCTTCACTTTTTGTTATTGCATAAATGGCGTTATCCATAATATTTATCATTAAGGAACAAAAATCGGCATCAGAAAGAGGCAATTTTTCCGGTGCATTTGTTCGGTTTACTTCTACTTTTATATTTGTCTCATAAAGGCTATTTAATTTGCTGTTTAAAATAACATCCAGCATATCATTTCCACTTTGAATTACAGGAAGAATTTGTTTACGTTGTCCAAGGAGTTCTTCTAAATAAGAGGAAACCTTTTCTTCCTTTGTTATTTGATGTAAAAAAGAAAGGTGCTTATTTATATCATGGTTTAACATCATAATTTGTTTTTGATGTTGGCAAAGATTTTCATAGTTTATTTGTGCTAATTTACCGTATTCTAGAAGAAGTTGCTGTTCACTCTGTCTTTTTATTTCTTGTAAAAAAAACTCCACCATAACAATAACAAAGCTCACACTAAGCATAACTATTCGTAAATTTGATATTACAGAATTAATGGAGTAGACTTTTGGCATCAGCGCACATTTCTCTATAAATGTATTAGCTTCTAAAGAAAAGAGTGCAATAAAGAAAAGTACGACACTTCCTATGAGTGTAATCGGAGTAAAAAATCGGTAAAATAAAGTTACTTTTCGCCAAAATAGAAAACCAAAAAGTAATGCTAATAAAAGTCCTATCAAAATAAGATAATTAGAAATAGTAAATAATGGTTGAATTTTAAGTCCTTGTCTGCCAGGATATAGCATTAAAAGTAAGACAGAGAACAGGCAAAGTGTACTAATGGCATATAGAAACGTGCGATAACATTTGGCTTTACTACATAAAAAGAATAAAAGCACAACAAACGAAAGTTTATTGCAATAATATGCAATATCAAACGTTGGAACTCCAAAATAGGAGATAAAAAAAGTAGTATTTCTTAAGATTCTTACCATTCCTAAGAGGGTAGTAAGAGCGATATATAATATTCCTATATCTAGTTGATTATGAAATCCTTTGTAAACAAAAATACAAAGTAAGAACATACTGATACAAAATAAGACAGAGGAAAAAATAGAAGTTTTTGAATTTTCTGCAATTAAACTACTTTCATAGGCATATCCACAATACAAAATCACACTGCATGGGAATACTCGTAATGCGGTATTAGGACTAGAGGTTTCTGAAAATTCGGGCGTAGATTGTGCAATTGTAAGCGTTTTTCCCTCATAATTTGCTGGAAGTGAAATAGTGATAGGCTCACTTCTATCTCGTTCAAGCATAGGAAGTGTAAGATAACCAATACGATTATCTAGTTCAGGGCAGTCTGTATAAATCAACTGCTCATCTAAAAAGACGGCAATTGTTCGGTTGGCAACACCGATTTGCAAAGTAGGACTGTCAAGTTCTTCTGTTAATATTCTAGAATAATAAAATGTCTGTCCAAGATAAGAAAGACCGATAAGTCGATTCTTTTCATCTGGTTTGATTTCTGTAATGATTTCATTTTCTTTTGTATAGATTGTCCAACCATGCTCATCAAATGGTGTTAAAGTGTAAAGGTCCGATTTTGTAGAAATAATAGAAAGGTCATAAATACGATTTTCCATTGGTTTTGTGTACATCGTCAAAACATATCCAAAACAAAAAAATAGGATAGCAAAGATAAAGATGGAACATAATTTATAAAATATTGGTTTCAAAGCATACCTCCCTGTGTAATGGTTTTCTATGCACTGTATCATTAAGTGAGAGTAATGTCAATTATTATTTTGTTTTTATGAAAAAGTATAAATACTTTTGTCCATTCATGCAAAATAATGTCCATTCATACAAAAACTATTGTATTTTAAACAAAATCTTTTATAATCAACAAGCAACTAAAAAAGAGAAATAAAAAATTGCGTTTCATGTAAGTTTATGATGATTAAAAGATTTTTATGCTATCGTATGGAATTGTACTTTGAAACATAAATATGTTGCAAAGTAATCTGTGTTCATAAGGAAGTAGAGAAGCAGATTTTGAATGATTGCTTTACTACTATAAAGTTAAAGTGGGAAAAAGATGATTTATATTAATTGTTTTGATGTATCAGAAGTGTCCATAGAACAGTATAATAAGTGTTATAGAATGGCTTCCAAAGAAAGAAGAAAGAGAGCAGATAGATATCAAAAATTAGAAGATTCCCAAATATGTATTTTATCAGAAGTATTGTTGAAGTATAGTTTTTTTCAAATATATGGTAACAACATAGAATTAGATGTGGAATGTAATATGTATGGGAAACCTTACATAAAAAATGAAAAAGATTTCTTTTTTAATATTTCCCATTCAGGAAAATGGATAGTTATTGCATTTGGTAGCCATGAGGTGGGAGTTGATATAGAACAAATTCGATGGAATTCTAGTTTAGAAAGAGTTACCTCTATGTTTTGTACAAAAGAAGAGAGAGAGTATATTTTTTGTGATACGAATAAGAGTGATATTGCAAAAAGGTTTACAAAAATATGGACATTAAAAGAATGCTATATGAAATTTTTAGGGAAAGGATTTTCTAAAGGGTTCTTATCTTTTTCTGTAGATGGAAAAAATGAGAAAGTAAAAGATGGTTTGGAGGAACAAATCATAATAAAAAGTAATATGTTAGGAAATGACTACATACTTTCTGTATGTAGCAAAGAAGAGAGTGCGAGCATAAATAAAATAACAATGGAAACAATAGGAGAGTTTGTAGATGTCAATATTTCAGCGGATAAAAAATAAAATGAATAGTAATATGGAAAATGACCGTTTAAAAGATTTGAAAGTAAAATGTCCGGACTGTGAAAAAGTATATACAGGGATTGAGGCGTATGAACAGTTATATATATGTCCGGATTGTGGAACATATATGAAAATCGGAGCATTAGAACGTATTAGTATGGTAACAGATAAAGACACGTTTGAAGTATGGTTCGATGATATGGAAGATAGTAATCCATTAGGAGATGAAACTTATGCAGAGAAATTGGCAGCAGCAAGAGATGTGAGTGGTGTTTCTGAGGCAGTTATTGTTGGTCGTGCAAAAATTGCAGGAGAAGATGTTGTACTTGGTGTATGTGATGCCGGTTTTATTATGGGAAGTATGGGATATGTCATGGGAGAACGTATTACAAGGGCATTTGAAGAAGCAACAAAGCTTCGTCTGCCGGTCGTGATGTTTTGTTGTTCTGGTGGTGCTAGAATGCAAGAAGGAATTGTTTCTTTAATGCAAATGGAAAAGACATCTGCTGCCATAAAACGTCATTCGAATGCAGGACTTTTTTACTGTTCTATTTTAACTGACCCTACTATGGGTGGTGTAACAGCAAGTTTTGCTACATTAGGAGATGTAATTTTAGCAGAGCCGGGAGCAAGAATTGGTTTTGCAGGTCCTAGAGTCATTCGTCAAACGATAGGGCATGAGTTACCGGAAGGTTTTCAGAAAGCAGAGTTTTTACTAGAACATGGAATGGTAGACCAAGTAGTAGAACGAAAACATATGAAAGAACTGCTTCATTTCTTGATAAAAGCAAATAAAGCAGAGAAAAAGAGTTTTCATATAACACAACCAAAAGTTGATTGGGATAAATTAAAGGAAGCAGAAGTATTTTCTCTAAAAACACCATGGGAAAAGGTAAAACTTTGCAGAAGTAATGAGCGTTTAACATCATTAGAATATATTTCTGAAATTTTTCAAAATTTTGAAGAATTTCATGGAGACCGTTACTATGGTGATGATAGAGCATTGATTGGTGGAGTTGGATTTTTAGATGAACAGCCTGTAACCATTTTGGCAGAATTAAGAGGAAAGACAATGGCTGAGTGTATGGAACGAAATTTTGGTATGCCGATGCCGGATGGATATCGCAAAGCAGTGCGTCTTATGAAACAGGCAGAGAAATTTAATAGACCAATTATCAGTTTTATTAGTACACCGGGAGCATTTTGTGGTGTAGATGCAGAAGAACGAGGGCAAGGCGAAGCGATTGCAAGAAGCATTATGGAAATGTCAGCACTAAAAGTACCTGTGCTTTGTATTTTGATTGGTGAAGGTGGAAGTGGTGGTGCTTTGGCAACAGCCGTAGGAAATCAAGTTTGGATGATGGAATATTCGACTTATGCGATTTTATCGCCGGAAGGATATTCTTCTATTTTATGGAAAACGAATGATAGAGCACAAGAAGCAGCAGAAATTATGAAAATAACTGCACAAGATTTAAAACAAATGCAGATTATTGATAGAATTGTTCCTGAATTTGGTGGAGCAACAAAAGAAAATTTAGTACGAATCACAGATTATATGAAAAATGGTATTCGACAATTTTTAATTACATATGGTAAAATGACTCCAGAAGAAGTTGCAGAAGATAGATATCAGAGATTTAGACGGTTTTAAATATAAAATAAAAAATGGAGGTTTCTTATGAAAGAAAAGATAGCAATTGTTGGCATAGGTTGTATATTTCCAGATGCTGTAGATTTTACAGAATATTGGAGAAATATTATAGAAGGAAAATGTTCTATCCATGATATTTCCGGAGAATTTTGGGAAGCAGAAGATTTTTATGACCCAGACCCAAAGGCAGAAGATAAAGTGTATTCTGTTATGGGAGCAACCGTAGCACCAATCGAATTTGATACGAAAGAATTTGGAATTTCTCCAAAGGTGATGCAGTCAACGGCTGTAGAACAATTGTTTGGTTTAATCGCAGCAAGACAGGCATTGATTGATGCAGGTGTGTATGGAAAAAATGCAAAACCTTTTAATAAAGAAAAAGCAGGTGTCATTATTTCTTCTCCGGTAGGAAAAAATGTGTTTGACCTTGCTCATCGTGCGGAAGAGCATAAAATCAAAAAAATTCTTTTAAGTAATGGAATTCCGGAAGATGTTGCAGACCGTATTATAAAAAAATATAAAGCTACTTTATTGGATTGGACCGAAGATTGTAATCCTGGTTATCTTCCAAACGTAACAGCAGGACGTATTGCAAATCGTTTTGACTTTGGTGGAACTTCTTGTAGTGTAGATGCGGCATGTGCGAGCAGTCTTGGAAGTGTTAAGTTTGCAGTAGATGAATTACAAAATGGCAGTTGTGATTTTATGTTAACAGGTGGAGTAAATTTAGATAGTACAATATCTACTTATATGTCCTTCTGTAAGACACCGGCAACTTCTAAAAAAGGGAAGTGTACACCATTTGATGAAAATGCAGATGGTATGATTATTGGAGATGGTGTTGGCATTATTGCATTAAAGAGATTTTCTGATGCACAGCGTGATGGAGATAAAATTTATGCAGTGATTAACTCTATAGGAAGTTCTAGCGATGGTCGTGCAAAGAGTATTTATGCACCAAGTCCAAATGGTCAGATTCGTGCATTAGAACGTGCTTATGAAGGTGCAGGAGTAGAACCAAAAACAATTGGTCTTATTGAAGCACATGGAACAGGAACATCTGCCGGAGATGCTTGTGAAGTGGAGGCGATTTCACAAGTATATCAAAACGATAGTAAGAAACGTGGAACAGTTATCGGAAGTGTAAAGAGCCAGATTGGTCATTTGAGAATGTCAGCAGGTATCGCAGGATTGATTAAAGTAGCGTTATCCCTTCATGAAAAAGTACTTCCAGCATCTATCAATGTAGAAAAACCAAGTAAAGCATTGATAAATTCTAGTCTTTGTGTATTGTCAAAACCCAAAGCATGGATTATAAATGAAAATCAGCCAATAAGACGTGCGGCAGTTAGTGCATTCGGTTTTGGTGGAACAAACTACCATGTTGTATTAGAAGAAGCACAGAGTGATTATGAAGAAGCTTCTCGTGTGACACAGACTGCTATGGGTGTGATGTTTTCTGCAAAGACAAAAGAAGAATTAGTGGAAAAAATTCAAAAGCTTTCTAAAGGAATGGAAACAGATTCCAAACTTTGGTTTGCAGAAGAATATCGTTATCACAAATGTGAGGAAAATCAGTTCCGTTTGGCATTTGTAGCAAAAACAGCAGAAGAAGTAAAAGAAAAATGTAAAAAGGCACTTGATATTCTTGCAAAGAATGAAAAGGATAGCTTTACACAGAGTGAAATTACATATAGTGCAAAGAAAATAGAAAAAGAAAATAAAGTAACTGTTTTATTCTCAGGACAGGGAACACAGAGTTTAGATATGCTTTCTGAAATTGCCATTGCTTATCCACAAATGCGTCAGACCATTACAAAAGCAGATAATGTAATGATTTCAGAAGAAGGAACACCAATTTCTGAATTAGTATATCCGAATGTATTGACAGAAGAAGAAAAGACAAAAGCACAAGAAGCATTACAGCAAACTAAAAATACACAGCCGGTATTAGCTGCATTAGAAGCAGGTTTATATGAAGTAGCGAAAAAGCGTGGTTTGAAAGCAGATATGTTTATTGGACACAGTTTTGGAGAACTTGTGGCACTTTGGGCAGATGGAGTTTGGGATTTTGAAACATTGATTCGTAGTGCAAAAGAACGCGGAAGCTATATGGGTGAAGTAAAAGGCGATATGGCAATGTTTGCAGTTATGGCAGATAAGGAGACTGTTCAGAACTATACAAAGGATTGCGAAAAAGTCTATATGGCAAATGAAAACAGTCCAGCTCAAACCGTAATTTCTGGTGATGCGAAAGAATTAGAAGAATTAGAGAAGAAACTTTCCACAGCGGGTATTAAGACAGTAAAATTAAAAGTTTCTGGTGCATTCCATTCTCCATATATGGAAGAAGCAGGAAATCAGTTTAAGACATACCTTGAAAAACAGAAAATCAAACATTGTGGTGGAAAAGTGATTGCAAACTATAATGGAAAAGTATATCCACAGAATAATCCAAAAGTGGTAGTAGATTTATTACAAAAACAGTTAGTAAATCCGGTATTATTCCAGAGTAGTATTGAAACAGCTTATGCAAAAGGTGCAAGAGTATTTGTGGAAGTTGGAAACGGAAAAGTATTGGCAAATTTAACAAAAGATATTCTTGGAGAAAAAGAGCATGAAGTGATTGCACTTTGTCCGGAAAAGAATAAAGATTGTGCAACTCAGTTTGAATTTGCAATCGCAAGACTTGCAGTACTTGGATTTGAGATGAAAGAAGATTCGTATCGTTTATTGTCCAATGAAGAACTTGTACCAAAAAAGACAAAAACTACTCATACAGTGCCACAATTTTTGTTTGTACTTCCAGATAAGCAAAAACAGATAGACAAAGCACAAGCACCAGATGAAGAAGCAACTAGAATAAATTTAGAATCTATGGCGAAAGCAGCAGCAAAGGCAGGGATTGGAGTATCCGTACAGACAGCTTCACCAGCACCAAAAGCAGAAACAAAACCGGTGACACAGCAGGCATCTGTACAGAAAGCAGTACCAGTGCAAAAAACAACAGAGGAAACAAAGAAACCAACAAATACAGTAGTAAAACCAACCACAGGTATTGTACAAAATAGTTCAGATGCAACACAGATACAGGCATTAAATGCAGAAGTATTTGCAAAATTTATGGATGTACAGACTTATCAAATTGAAGCAGTAAGCAAAATGCTTCAAGTAAGTCAGGCAAAAACAGAAACAGAAAAGAAAGATGTCATGGACTGTATCAGTTTATTCCAAAATAACAGTTTAGCAGCATTACAGACATATTTTGCAAGTCAATCAGGACTTCCTATGGAAAGTACAAGTGGTGTTTCTTATGTAGAAACTCAGGCAGAACCAGTAGTTAATACTGATACAACAACAGTTGTGGCAGAACCGATAGATGCACCAACAAAAGAAGTTAATATGAATATAGATGTAAATATTCATGAACTTGTATTAGAGGTTATTAGTGATAAAACAGGTTACCCAACCGATATGATTGAAGCTGACATGGAAATGGAAGCAGACCTTGGTATTGACTCCATTAAACGTGTAGAAATTCTTTCCGATATCAATAAAGAACTTGGAGAAATTTTCACAGCAGAAGATGTAGAAAATCTTGCTGAAATTATGGTTATCAGTAAATTAGAAGAATATTTGGAAAGTATTGCAAAGAAAGCATCACCTACAGGAACACAGAGTTCGGCAAATGCAACAAAAAGTACAGCAAAAGTAGCGAAAAAAGCAGGAAATGTATCAGAAAAAGAGGTAAGAAACATTTTGCTTGAAGCAATCAGTGATAAAACAGGTTATCCAACCGATATGATTGAAACAGATATGGAAATGGAAGCAGACCTTGGTATTGATTCTATTAAACGTGTTGAGATTTTTGCTTATGTAAACGATGCTCTTGGATGTGATTTAACAGCAGAAAATGCAGAGGAGTTGGCAGAACTTACAGATATTCAGAGTATTATTGAGTATCTTGTGAAAATATCTGCATAATGGAAGGAGTAATTGGATGGAACATAATACTTATGTACACCGAAAACAAGCAGATGCCTTAGAAACCTACTGGGAGTCTCAGAATGAAAAAGTAAAAATGTTAGAAGAATTTACTGTGCAAGGAGGAACAATTTCTCCACAGTTGAATCAAATGGTAGGTAATTTTCAAAAATCAGGTTTAGGAGTATTCGAACAGTTGATGCTTGGACAAAATATGTTGTTATCACATCTTTCTGAAATGAAAAATGGAAATGCTGCACAAAATATTAGAACAATTCAGACACATCAGAAGCCAGAGGTGGCTTCTGATGGAAAAGAAATCATAAATCCATGGGCAAATGAAATTATTGATTCGATTGATAGGAATGACCCAAAAACGATTAAGCGTTGGGAAGTACAAACTACGATTTGTGAAGAAACACCTTGCGTTGCAAGTGCATTGCCAAAATCAGGTATTATTTTATTGCTTGGGGAAGAAGATGACTATGTAATTGCTTTAAAGGCATATTTAAAGAAGCATGGATTGAAAGTAAAAACAATAAATACATTTTTGGAAGAAGAAGAAGCAAAAGCGTTCATTGAAAAGACGGCAAAAGAAGACAAAATTACTGGTATGATTACAGTAGGAAATAAATATTATAGTCAAAAGGAACAAGATAATTATTGTGAGTATATTCTTACCGTTGCATGTTTATTGAAGTATATCACGATTTACCATCGAGAAACAAAGAGCATTATAAATCCAATGTTTTTATTTCATACATTTTTAGATGGAAAACTTGGAATGACTGGAACATCGGATGATTATTCATACGGAGCATTGAATGGTATATGTAAGACATTGGCGATAGAATTGATGGGAAAAGCATTTGTAAAACAAATTGATTTTGCACCAGAACTTAGTGTAGATACAAAGATAAAATATTTGGAAGAAGAACTTTGTTATCGAGATGAAGTTGCAGAAATCGGACGTTTTACCGATGGAAAACGTTATCGTTTGACAACTGCACTTACCAAATCTGAGGTAACAAAAAATTGTTGTCCTATTACAGAAAATGATGTTATTTTAGTTTCTGGAGGTTCAAGGGGTGTTACTTCTACTTGTATTTTGGAATTGGCAAAGAAAGTAAAGTGTAAATTTGTTTTGTTAGGTCGTGCAAAGATTGTAGAAGAAAATGCTGATGATGAAGAAACTGCAAAAATTACAGAATTAAAAGATATGAAGACATTTATGGCAAAACGTTTTAAGGAACAAGGCTATAAAGGTCCTTTTTCTGCGATAGAGAAGAAAGCAAAAGCCATTCTTGCACAAAGAGAAATGTTGGCAACATTTGAAGCTATCAAAGCAACCGGAAATTTGGTTTATTATTATTCTTGTGATGTAAATGACACAGAACATATGAAAACAGTTATGGCAAAAATCCAACAAGAAGTTGGAATGGTTACAGGTGTTGTCCATGGTGCAGGCATTGTTGCAGATGCTAAGATTTGGAACAAAGATATGAAACTTTTTAGAGCAGTGTTTCATACGAAATATAAGGGACTGAATAATATTATGGATTTTATCAAGAAAGAACAATTAAAAGTCCTTGTTATGTTTAGTTCCATTGCTGGATATTTTGGAAATGATGGTCAGATGGATTATGCTGCCGGAAATGAATATTTAGACAAGTATGCTGCATATGTAAGAGTAAAATATCCAAATTGTCGTGCTCTTGCCATTAATTGGGGTGCATGGGATGGTGGTATGATGGATTATATTTATCGTAAGGCATTGACAGAACGAGGAATGATACTTATTCCATTAGAAGTTGGTGCAAATTATTTTGCAAATGAGTTCTTAATGGGACTTCCATCACAACAGATTTTAATTAATAATTTGGGAACACCGACAGAGTAAATGAGAAAGAGAGGCTATTTTAAATGAGTTATCATTTTGTGGTTACAGGCATGGGTATTTGTGTCGGAGATATTACCAACCATGAAGATTTCATTGAATCCATGATTGCAAAAAAGCAGATGAAGCATAAAAAAACCAAAGATGCCTTAAGATATGTCATGAAAATGGCATTAAAAGAGATAGATAACAAACCTGTGCTGGTTCTTTCTGAGGAAAGTATTACGAAGGAAGTGTTTGCAGAATTTGGAGTTTCTGAACAGAGAAAATGTTCAGGGTTTGCACAGATGTTAGAAACAGCAGGAACAGTATTTGAAAAAGACTTATGGAACAATGTATTACTGATTAGCCAAAATAAAGAAGGTTGTATTGCTGTATTGTTATCAAAAAGTGCTAAAAGACATTTTGTACAGGTAGAAGTAGAACAGGAAAGCATTCTCCCAAAAGAAGAAATAAAAAGAACTGTAGAAACGAAAAATAGTAGTGTTGGAAAGAAATTTGCATCCTTTGTGCAGGCATTTACAGGCAAAAAGAAAATGATGGAAGCAGATGATTCTTCTAAAGAGGTTGTCATTTCCAAAATGGCTGTTATGGATGCTATGATGGAATTTGTCAAAGACATTATTGAAGTGCGTTTTGCAATGAAATTTGATGGTTCGGGAGAAAACGAAATTTATTTGTGGGATTGGAGAGAAAAACGGGAACGTACTAGAAGGGTAGATGGTATAAAACTGAAAGTAAAAGAAGCAGAACTTGTAAATCATCCTGTTTTTGAATCTACACGATATTTAATTCCTGTCATGTTTGATACAGTACAAGAAGCAAAGGAAAAACTGTTGCATTTACAAAAAAGTGTACAGGAAAAAGGTCTTTTCAAAACGATGCAAATTTATGTGGAAGCATTAAAAGAAAAGCGTAGTGAAAATACGATTGTATTTTTAGTAGAAGATATCAATAGTTTAAAAATACAGACAGAGGAGTTGCTTGCAAAGAGCCATTGCCTTTTGGAAGAAGGATTTTATTGGAAAAGCAAAACAGGTTCTCTTTATATTCGACACAATATAAAAAATCCAAAAGTTGTATTTATGAATCCTCCGGGAGGTATGTTTAATAGTAAGGTATTCCATCGATTTGTAGGTAAATTATATGAGTTTGTAGACGAAAACAGCGATTATGAAGATGAAAATCGTGTAAGAAGAAGTGAAAATAAGTCATTAGATGCCTATTTATCGGAAATTGTAATCACTTATATTGTAATGTTTTTGTTAGAAACCATTGGTATTAAACCAAATTACCTTTCTGGTGCAAGTATGGGCGAACTTGTCTTTAATTTCTTGACTTTAGAATTAAAAAATAATGTCAATGCAGAAACGAAAGAATTACATGATGCACTTGGCCCTTTAGAAGTGATTATGCGTAGAATTTTAGAAGAAATTGATTTACAAGAAGAACGCTATTTCGACCATAAAATAAATTTGGCAAAATATTATCTCAAATTTAATGTAGAAAAAGTAAAAAAAGCAATTCAAAATTATGATGATGTTTTTATTATTATTGAAGGTTCGCCAAAAGATGTCATTATTTGTGGAGAGAAGAAATCTTGTGAAAAACTGTTTCGACAGATTGGTTGTATTGCAAAATTATTAGATGCACCAACCTATGTTCATACACCAGTGATAGACCATGAATATGAAAATATACGAAGAGAATTGCTTTCTCATGAATTTCATTTAAATTTAAAGGATAGAGACTTTAAAATCATGAGTTCTTATTTCAGAAAGTATATGAATGAAACTTGTGAAATGTTTGCAGAAAACCTTGCAGCAGTTATTACAAAACCGGTGGACTATACAAAAACAGTAAAGAAACTTTATGAAGAAGGTGCTCGTGTATTTATTGATATAAGTACAACACAATTGTGTGGAAACTGGGCAAAAGTAACACTAGAAGGAAAAAAGGATGCACAAGTCATTTCTGTTTATGATGATAGAGAAACCGCAGAGTATTTGGTAAATATATGTGCTGCTATGCTTGCAGGAAATGTAGAATTTGATTTTGAGAAAATGTATTCTTTAGTTAAATTTATAAAAGATACATCTACAGAAGATACAGATATTGCAATAGTACAATCAGAGATTCAAAATGCGAGTGAAAAAACATTCACAAATGAAAATAATAACGTACAGACCAAGATAGTGCCTGAAACAGAACGAAATACAGAAGTTATTAGAGAAAAAATAGAACAAAAAGAAGAAAAAGTATTACTTACTAGTGATACAAAGAAAACGGAAGAAGAAAAAGTATTACCTGCTAGTGATACAAAGAAAACAGAAGAAGTAAAAGTACCATGTGTTAGTACGACACAGAACGTAGAAAAAAATATTCAAGAACAATGGAATGAGTATTTGAGAAATCAGATGAGTGTAAACCAGAAAGCATATGAGATGTATGTACAGGCGGACAATCAACTATTTGCACAGGCACTTGCTTCTTTTAAAACTACAGCAAATAATGTAGTTACTAATGTATCTGAAAATAAAGAACAAATTGCAACCATTACTACAAAGAAAGAAACAAAAAAGAACTATCTTTGGGATAGAGAACAAATTATCGAAATGACGGAACATTCCATGGCTGCTGTATTAGGAGAGCAATATAAAGAAGTGGATAAGTATGAGGTTCGTGCAAGAATGCCATTACCACCATTTTTATTTGCTTCTCGTATTATATCCATTGATGCAGAATTTGGTAAACTTCGCCCTTCCCAGATTGTTGCAGAATATGACATTGATGAAGATTGTGTATTTCGTAGAGGAGATACTAACATTTCCCCTCTTATTGCTTGTGAAGCTTCTCATATTGGTATTTTCCTTATGGGATATATGGGACTTGATGTGATGTCAAATGGTACACTTTCTTATAGAGCATTGGATTCGGAAGAAACCTGTCACAGTAATCATCCATTCCGTGTTGGGGATGTTATGACAACCATATTTACAGTACACAAATTTGTGCAAAATGGTTCTACCACTATTATTTCTTACACTTATGAAACGTATAATGGAGGCGAATTGATTGCAAGATGTGAAGCAGTTGGTGGATTTTTTACGAAAGCAGAACTTGCATCAAATAAAGGAATTGTTGCACCAAAAAATTTATTGCACAAATTAGAACCAAGAGAATTGTTACATTTTGTGGATAATAAGAAAACCTCTTATACAGAAGAAGAAGTTCGTTCCTTTTATAATGGAGATTATGAAGCTTGTTTTGGCAAGGGATTTCGTATTTCTTTAAAAGAAAAATATTATATTCCAGCTGATATGAAAATGATTCAACGAGTTACCAATATTGATTATAATGGTGGAAAATATGGACGTGGACTCATTTGTGGTGAAAGAGATATTACACCAGATATGTGGCCATTTGAAGCACACTTTAAAAATGACCCTGTATTCCCGGGTATTATTATGATTGATGGTGCTCTCCAGCTTGCAATTTTCCTTATGGCACATACAGGTATGTTAGGTCATTATGATACCACCTATATGGTAACAAGGGTAGGTTCTTCTGTAAAATCAAAATTCCGAGGTCAGGTTCGAAAAGGAAACAGTTTACTTCGTTATGAAATACATATGAAAGAAACACAAGAACGAGAAGATGGCATTCATTTTGTGATGGACGTAGGTATTTTTAATGATGAAGTACAGGTGATTCAAGTAGAACATTTCACATTTAGAATTTTTGATGGTTCAAAATAAGAGAAAGTTTATGCTAGGTAATAGCAAAAGTAAATTATGAATGTCTATTTAGGAGAGATATTATGGCGATTATGAATTGCAACAATAGTTGCGAAATACTTGCAAATAAACAATATCCCATTCTTTTTGTGTATAAGCAAAAAGGAAAGGGTGTAGTATCTACAGAAGAATTGAAAGGAGAAAAACTTTTCTTTCAAATTCCCAATATTACAGCAGAGCAACTGGGAAATGATGCATTTAAAAAAGATTATAATGTAAAATATGCCTACTATGGTGGTGCGATGGCAAATGGAATTGCTTCCGCAGATATGGTTATCGCATTGGGCAAAAAAGGATTTATGGGTTCTTATGGTGCAGGTGGTTGTAGCATAGAAAATCTTCGGAAAGAAATTGACAAAATCCAAAAAGCATTAGTAAGTCAAGAACCATATATGATAAATATGTTGAATAATCGAAATGCTGATATGGAACTGGAACTTGCAAAACTGTTAGTGGAAAAAAATGTTCCGGCAGTAGAAGCATCTGCCTATATTACCATTTCAAAAGCATTAGTATATTATCGTGTACAAGGATTGAGTGAGAAAAAGGGAAACATTGAAATTCCACATAAAATTATCGCAAAAGTTTCTCGTGAGGAAGTTTTAACAAAATTTGTTATGCCCCCAGAAGAAAAATTAGTAAAAGAATTAGTAAAGGATGGACTTCTTACAGAAGAAGAAGCTACTCTTTCTAGGAAAATTTCCATGGCAGATGATATTACAGTAGAGGCAGATTCCGGTGGGCATACCGATGGAAGACCTTTAGTAAGTATGCTTCCTGCACTGATTGCATTAGCAAATCAGTTACAGGAAAAGTATCAATATCAAAAACCAGTTCGTATTGGTGCAGGTGGTGGAATTGGAACAGGACTTTCTTGTCTTGGTGCATTTGAAATGGGTGCATCTTATGTAGTTACTGGTTCTATTAACCAAAGTTGTGTAGAAGCAGGTACTTCAGACTATGTAAAACAATGTTTGGAAGAAACCGCAATGGCAGATGTGACAATGGCTCCATGTGCAGATATGTTTGAAACAGGTGCAAAAGTAGAAGTGATTAAAAAGAAAACAATGTATCCACAAAATGCACAAAAATTATATGAGTATTATGTGAAATATGCTAGTTTTGAAGAAATTCCAGAAGTAGAACGTCAAAGAATTGAAAAACGAATTTTAAAACAACCATTTGGACAGATTTGGGAATCTACAAAGCAATATTTTGCAAAAGTAGACCCAAGACAGATTGCAAGAGCAGAGGCAAATCCAAAAGTAAAAATGGCGTTAGTATTTCGTTGGTATCTTGGAAATTCGTCTAGATGGGCAGTACAAGGAGAGGAAACTCGTAAAACGGATATGCAGATTTGGTGTGGTCAGTCGATGGGTGCTTTTAACCTTTGGGTAAAAAATACGCCATTCGAACATCGTGAAAATAGATATGTGGCAGAAGTAGCAGAACTTATGATGCAAAGTGCTGCATATCAGTATATGAAGAATTTATGCAGGCAAATTGGTGTAAGTGCAGAGGATATGCAAGAAGATATAATATAAAATAAAATTTTTAAAGAAAGGGAAGTTTATGAAAAAAAGGAAATTTAAAAAATTTTTATATTTCTTTTTTATAGTAATCGCAGTATGTGGAATATGTGGAGGCGTTGTTGCTTATAATAATCATAAAGAAAATTTGCAGTTTTTAGAAGAAGTTCCAGAGGATATTGCACATATAACAGGCATTACAAGATTTAAAGATAAAGTAGATTATTCTGACAAAGATAATTGGATGATTTTACCAGAAGGCAATACAAAACAAGTGGATGCCATTTATCTCTATCCGTCTTCTTATGGCATTATAACAAAAGCTACAAAGGATGTTGCAAGTATCAATGACAAAATTACGAGAGGAGTAGCAGATTATTTTGCAGCCACACAAGTGAGTGTATTTGAAGAAAGTTGTAATCTATATGCACCTTATTATCGACAGTTGACAGTAAACAGCTTGTTAGATGTGGCAGACAATAATCCAGAGTGTCTTCCTTATCTTGCTTCACAAGATATTTACAATATGCTCGATTATTACTTTGAACATTTGAATGAAGGAAGACCTTTTATTTTAGCAGGACATTCTCAAGGTTCTTTATGGATGGAAGTAGTTTTATCAGATTATATGCAACAGCATCCAGAATATTTAGAACGAATGGTAGCAGCATATGTGATAGGATATTCCGTTACGGAAGAATACCTTGCAAACAATCCACATTTAAAATTTGCAACAGGAGCTAATGATACTGGTGTCATCATTTCTTATAATACGGAAGGACCGGAAAATGGAGACAACTATAACTGTGTTGTAAAAGAAGGTGCTATCTCCATCAATCCTCTTAATTGGAAATTAGATAATACTTATGCATCTATAGAGGAAAATTTAGGTTCAACAGATGAGGAAGGAAATCTGATAGCAGGACGTGCAGATGCCCAGGTAGATGCTAACCGAGGTGTTGTCATCTGCACAACTTTTGAAAATACACCAGAAACAAAAGAATCTGTAGCAGAATATTTTGGAGAAGAAAGTTTTCATTTGTATGATTACAGCTTTTATCATGAGAATTTACGAAAAAATGTATCAGACAGAATTGAGGCTTTTTTGAATCAATAATACATAAAAATATTTTTTAGAATGGAGAAAAGAAATGGCTAAGAGTGGAACAGTGAATAAAACACAGGCACAGAGTTTAATGCATTATTTTTTATTTGACCCTAATATTTATACGTCACTTTTTATAACATTGAAGAAAAAAACTGATGTAAAAGCAGAAGATGTTAAGAAAGCAGTAGAAAAGGCATATACACAAAATGAAACAACCATGTCTAAAGTGGTATTAGAGAATGGGGAAGCATATTTTGAAACTATGTCTAAAACCGGATGTAAGGTATTTTTTGACGAGCGTAATTGGATGGATATTATTCATGAAAACGAAAAAAATACATTTAAAATCAATGAAGGTGAGTTAGTCAGAACTTTTATTATGGATGGAAAAGATAAAATTCATTTGTTGATTATGGCACATCATATTTTTGGAGATGGTGGTTCTATGGTTCTTTTTACACAGGATATTTTAAGTAATCTTGCAGGTGAAAGCGTAGAATATAAACCATTAAATAATGATAATCAAGAAATGCCTCCTAAGACAAAATATCCATTTTTGAAAAAGCTAGGAATTAAGTTATTAAACGGTCAATGGAAGAAAACAGGAAAAGCATTTACATGGGAAGACTATTTTGATATGCATAAAAAGTTTTGGAAAAATAGACAAAGTTATATTGAGCCATTCACTATGACAGAAAGCTTGGCAGAAATGAAAGCAAAATGCAAAGAACTTGGAATTACAATCAATAGTTATATTACTGCAAAGGAATTACAAAAAAAACCAGAATATCAAATTATCGGTATGCCGGCTTCTATGAGAGGAAAAAATCGTTCTATAAGCAATAAAGTAGCTGCGATGAAATTTAATTGTAAATATAATACAGCTATTTCTTTTGAAGAAAATGCAAAAGAAATTCATAAGTGTATTAAAAACAATTTAGAAGACCCTAACAAAAAATACTTTGTAGTGAATAGTTTTCTTTTATTTGCACCTACTTTAGTAGATGGTGCATTTATGACACAATATGCAGGTTATAAAAATGATATCGCTGAAAAAATGACGGCTGTGTTAAATCTGACAACAGAAAATAAAACACAATTAGGTGTTACAAATATCGGAAAAATTAATTTGAAAGAAGCCTATGCTTCATTTGAAGTACAGAGTGTAGTAGCAGTTGCTGCACCTATGTCTACTACAGAAACTGCACTTGCTGTTTGTACAGTGAAGGACAACATGAGTCTTTGTTA
>CALAEX010000007.1 GCA_937891165.1 uncultured Lachnospiraceae bacterium
CATACACACAAAACCTTAAGTTCCCTTATTGGAGAGCTGGAGGTGTTTACCAACCAGATAAAGGAATATATGAGGATAGCAATTGGAACTTCCCTAGCATCGAGGTTTATGATATGCTTTCAAACTCTGATGGAGGAAGCTATAACTTGAATGAAAAGACATATATGTTCAATCCAGAAGAGAACATGATTGTGATACCAACAGATGGCTTCTACAAAATAGAACTTAATGCCACTGCTACATTATCCTCAAGTCAAAGCACATTGACAGCAGCACAGTATTGTAGGACTCATGTAGGTGATGCATGGTTTGAGGATGATGTAACGATTCCAGTTAGTTTCAAGACAACCATGCCTCTTGAGATACAATTGGTTAGGAACTATGATGATAATATCGAATTGATATATGGAAAAAACAAGTTCTTCACAAAGTTTGGTTATCCAGCTGATGATACCAAGTTCGGTGAAAGCAACAGAATAAATGTTACGACTTGTTTCCCTCATGAGAAACTTGGTATGAATTGGGCAAACCAGTTATTCGCTGTAATGGAACCTATAGCAGAACCTCCCACTGAGTACAGTGAACTTGGTGTTATTAGATTTGAAGATGTATTATACGATACCTTTTCATCAAATAGCATAATTACCCCAGATTGCAACTTGGGATATATATACAAGGATGGAACACCAATGGCTTATGATAAGGTGGTATCTCCAGCGTTTATTTGTGGTTTTACCTCTCTTGGCAACGACAATGGTGGAGGATGTGCAGCAATTACGAAGGATGGCTACTCTTGGTCTTATAAAGTGGCAGAGAAACAAGAGGAGTTCTACAATCAGCAAGGCTATGATAGGGCTACAACCATAAGCGGATGGGATGATATTGTATTGACATCAACGGATTATAACAAGAATGAGTATATATCAGCACCTTCTGTCAGTTTCTCTGAGAGCGACACACAAGGTTCAAGGAGATTCCAAGGGCAGTTGTACTGCATGGTACACCTTAACAAGAATGACAAGATAAAGTTATTCGCAATACAAAGGGAATATGAGGATACCAGTGGTACAAGACAGAGGTATAATGTCAGCGCAACAGCCAATTTGAAGATTACAGCGGCATCTCCAAGGGAAGGATATATGTTGCGTAACAACTATGGCTATGCTAGTGATACACAGTTCGACAAGCAGCTTAACCTTGCAAATTTCTTCAATAAGGAGAAGAAGGTTAGTGAATGGATTCAGAATATAGTTGACGCTTACAACCTTGAGATTATCCAGAATGGCAACATAGTTGAAATCAATACAAAGAAGAAGTTCAACAGCAGCATAGATACAGCGGTTGACATTGATGACAGAGCCAATTCCGATGAGGCTGAAGCACAAGCAATCGAATATCCAAAGTCGATGGCTGTTAAGTACAAGATTGACACCAACGAATGGGGCTTTGAGCAGACAGCAGAGAAAAGGATAATGAGTGATGACACAATACCAGATGAAATCCTTAACGATGAGGATGCTTGGAAGGAGTATGGTGACAGTGGTTTCACTGTAATAAAGCTTAATGATGATTCATATGTAACCACAACAAGTGACAAATCCATTCCATTCAGCTATACTTGGTATCAAGATTTTAACTGGTATCCTACTTCTAGCGATTATACAAGGCAATCAGACAATGCTGTAGTGCTAAAATTGCCATGCATCAGCAAGTACGAGTACATGAATGAGGGGTATGACTATGAGGAAAGCATGAAGCATGATGGATATGGTCTTTCTCAAAGGTTTTGGATAAAACCGAATGCTACCAACCAATGGGTATGGACAAGGACTTATCCAAAAGAGCAAGTTTGGATATATGAGCCTACCAATTTGTACACAAACTATAGGGATGTTTACTTCTACCTATCCTACAAGGACACAGAAGACAGTATTTTGACCAATTTCTTCAATATTAACGCTTATTTGGCTTCAAATTACGTTGAAGTTGAAGTATATTTGTCAGCAGAGGAGTACAATAGGATAAAAAATGGTAGTTTGGTACATTTTGACAGTGATTTATACTTACCAGTGGAGATTAGTGGTTATGACCCAAGTGGATATAACCCAACAACACTAAAATTAATGAAAAAGGTTAACTGATGTTAGCCTTTTTTTCATGTTTATTCAAAATATTAAAACAATGGCTGATAAGAAAGTCTATTCTATAGTAATTAACGGTGTACAAGAGTCTGTAAACGCTGTTGAAAGTCTTAACAAACAGCTTTCAGAACTTGAGAACCGAATAAAGGCACTTGAGAAGAGCAGCGTTAAGATAAACACATCATCAAGTGGTGGTGGTTCGGCATTTAGTGGCTCAAAGTCTTCATTGAACGAGGAAGAGAAGATAGCAAAGCAGATTGCTTCAATTGATGCCAAGAGAGAAGCGTACAGCAAGGAGATTTACCAGAATTACCTTGCTGCAAAAGACGTATTGGATGAAACTGTAAAAGACCAGAAGGCTATTTCAGCTCAAGAGAGGTTGCAAGCAAACAACTATACCAACACAATGGCTGGTATGAAGCAAGAGCTTAAAGACCTTAAGACTGTCATGAATACCACTGACCTTGGCGATGATGCATTCAAGCAGATGTCTCAGAGAGCTGGAGAACTTACCAATAAACTAAAGGAAATTGAACAAGCTTATGGTCAATTCGGTAGAGATGTTGGAAACTATGACAGAATTGGTCAAGGTCTTCAAAAACTCGTTATAGAAGTTGGTGGTGTATCAAGAGAATTCTCTTCAACGAGAGAAGCTGCAAGGACTCTTAGAGAAGAGTTAGTTAACCTTGAAATTCAAGGAAAAGGCAACACAGATGAAGCAAAAAATTTAAGGAAAGCTTACAATAACTTGCAGTCTGCAATGGATGATGCCACCAAGTCTTCAAAGGCTATGGATGAAGCTATGGATTGGATGTCATCATTCACAGCTATGGCTTCAGTTGGAAATGGACTTAAGGCTTTTTTTGGTTTTGATGACAATGAGATTACCAAGTCAATACAGAAACTTGTCGCTTTGCAGAATGTTCTTAATGGCATTGAGAGCATAAGAAAGCAGATGGATACTGGAGAAGGTATTGGCGCAATACTTTCAAAGGGTTCTGATGGTGTTGATAAGTTTGTCGCAAGCATAACTGGAGCTGAAATGGGGGTTAATGGACTTGTCAAGAGTTCTAGATTGGCAACAGTTGCAGTAAGAAGCTTATCAATTGCAATGAAGGGACTAGGTATAGGTCTTATAATTGCTGCTATCAGTGGTCTTATGCAAGTTGTTGAGAAAGCAAGTTCTGCAATTCAAAGTTATTTCAAGGGGAATGCTGAATTAATAGATAAATCTCATATTGTTAAGGCTTCAATTGATGCTGAAAACAATGCATTACAGAAACAGAGAGATATTCTTTCATCAAATTTCATGAAGGGTTATATTTCTGACACTGATTATGCTTGGAGAAATACATTACTTTTAACTAACGCTATTCAGAACAATATCAACGAACTTGATTTACAAGCTTTAGCATTTAGTAATTCAGCAGACAAAATGAGAGCTTTCTCTGAATCTCTTGGTAAGGGATTTGGTAATAATGGCATCAAGGTTAGTTCTGATTTCCTTGATATGGCAGAGGTGGTCAAAAATATTGACGAAGCAAGGGTAGCTTGGAAGAGATTTGCCACTGCTGTTGAAAAGGATGAAGATGTTATTACAGCTGGTGGCGCTTTATCGTTAGGAGAATGGCTTCAAAGTTTTGTTGTGACAGTTGACGATGCAAAGGATGACCTTGTTCAAGTTGGACAAATCATTGCTGGTGATTGGGTACGTAATCTTGAGACTGTGAACCTTGCGACAGATGAGGGAAAAAATAAAATCAAGGAGCTTGTAAATGCTTTGGACAATGATGAGATTGTTCATAGTGTAATGATGAACTTGGATAAGTATTTCCCAGATGAGAAGGTTATCGCCAAGATTAATAATTTGATTAAGTATGTTAGAGAATTAAATGATTCATTTAATTTCGATGCAGAATTATCAAAAGAAGGTGCTAATTATTGGACTCAAGTTCGTATTGATGGTATGAAAGATGGTGCTGCTAAGATTAGAGCACAAATCAATTTAAATCACAAAAAAGAACTTGAACAGCTTGAGAAAAATGGAGCAATAACAGCAGAGCATAGAAAACAGCTTGATGAAAAATACAACAGACAGCTCAATAATCAGCTTAAGTCTGTTAACAAGGAATCAATTGACGCTCAAAACGACCTTGCAAACCTTAGAATCCAAGCAATGAAGGAAGGTGAAGCAAAGGAAGTAGCACAACTTGAACAAGAACGCAAGGAGAAGATTCAGAAGGTTGTTCAGAGTGGCATATTGGTAGGAGAGAGAACACTTGCTATTAATAATCTTTATGACAAGAAGATTCTTGATGCAAAGAAGAAATGGGCTGCTGATATTCTTAAGACCTATCAAGACTTATATCAGAATATTCAACAGTTGAATAGAGCAACCTTCAACATGGAAGGTGATAACGCTTCTACAAATGTTGAGAATAGAAGAACACAGCAGAAACAAGACGCTGGTTACTCTATGATTAATTCTGCAAACTTTGATAATTCAAAGAGTCTTGAGGAATACTACAAGAAGGTACTTGAGATTGAGAAAAAGGCTTCTGAACAGCAAGCACAGATTCAGCAAGAGAGACTTGATAAGGAACTTGAGTATAACAAGCAAGAGGAAAAACTTAGACATGAGAGACTTGTAAATATTGAGAATGGAGAATACAAACAGCAACTTGAAGCTGGTAAGATTACTCAAGAACAGTATGACAAGTTGATGGAGGATGAGAAAGAGGCTCACAATGCTAGGATGAATGCTCTTGATGTTGAATATGCAGCTCAATCAACGAAAGTTGTTCAAGACCAATGTGAAGAGCAGCAGAGGCTGTATAGTGAATATTACAGCAATATTATCAATGACATCAAGAAGGATAAACAGATAGTTGACGAGGTTATTTCTAAGCAACCAGTAGTAGACAAGAATGGTTGGGGTGTTGTTAATATTGGTAAGACAAGTTCCAATTATAAGACAGCTCTTGCACAATATGACAACTTGAAGAAAGAAATCATCAAGAAACAACAAGAGCTTGATGCAGCCCTTAAAGCAAAGACAATCTCTCCAGAGGACTTTGCAATGAAGCAGTCAGAACTAAAACAAGAGGTCAAAGCAATTAACGAGGCTGTTGAAGAGGTTAAGATTAGGCAGAAACAGCTTATTGGCGATTTCATGCAGTCAATATCTCAGTATATCCAAGCTGGAATGCAGTCAGTTCAAGACATCCTTTCTGCTGTGTGGAATGCACAAGACACACAATTTGAAAAAGAACAAGAATTCCTTGACAAGCTTAATGATGAGCTTGATAAGAAACTCGATGAACAGCAAGATATTGTTGAAAGACATAAGGATGCAATCAACTCCATAGAGGATGAGCTTGCAACAGCAAGAGGCTCAAGAAGACAGCACTTGATTGACCAGTTGAATGCTGAAGTGGAAGCACAGAGGAGAGCACAAGCTGAAGAGAAGAGAATCCAGAATGAGAAGGAAAGGGCTGAAAAGAAGCAAGAGGAACTTGAGAAGAAGAGGAAGAAAGCTGAGTATCAGAGAAACATTACACAGATGATTCTTAATGGAGCAATGGCAGTATCAATGGCAGCGGTTAACACATGGCCAGTTCCAGCTATTCCAATGATGGCTCTTGCAGCAGCATCAACAGCAGCACAATTGGCAATTGCAATGTCAAACAAACCTTATGCAAAGGGTGGTCAGCTTGACGGTGGTGTTGCTCAAGGTAACAGACACAGAGACGGTGGTATCAAGGTTCTTGGTGGAAGAGCAGAAATAGAGGGTGGTGAGTACATCACAAACCGCTTGACCACATCGAAGAATATTGACTTGCTCGACTACATCAACAGTAAGAAGAAGAAGATTGATATAAATGACTTGATGGATTTCTATTCTTCAACACCAAGGAAGACCATTAGAGCTGTGAGAACCAAGTTTGAAGATGGTGGTTACTTACCTACCCTTCCAAATGCTTTGGATGTAAGAGACCAATTGCAGAATGTTATTGTTAACCAAGACAATAGACCAATCTATGTTTCAGTTGTTGACATTAACAATAAGCAAGAGGACGTTAGAAGAGTGCAAGCACTAGCTGGATTATAAGTTTTTTTGTCATAATTTTTTAAATATTTCAAAAGGTAGGGTGGCTGTGAAGTTACCCTATCTTCATGTTTATACAAAAGCGATAAAAGAAATGAAAACAACTTGGAACGACTTAAGCATAAAAGAGAAATTAGCGATAGGTTCAGCTTGTGTTGCTTTCACATTAGGCTGGTTGATTACTGGTCTTGCAGCATTTGTCCAATTGCTCATAAGTGAACAAGGAGTGCTCTGGATTCTTGGGCAGAGCCTTGTTTATACAGCTTCGGTATTTGGAGTTAGTGCCTATTTTAGAAGCGAGGCAGTACAGCTACGTAGGGATGTTGATAGACATCTTGAACAGATGGAACGTATGCAGATTCAGCGAGAGAAACTAAGACAAGGAATGGACGTTGAAGAGATACCAGATAAGGAAGATGAAGAATAATACATTGATAGTAGTTGCGATTGTACTTTGTGCTATTATTTTTGGTATATTTGGTTATTATTGTGGTAGTAAACCTCAGAAAGTGATTGAAACAGACACTGTTTTCACTACAAAAACTGATACATTGTGGAAAGACACTACAATAACAATAAAAGAGCTTGTACCAAAAGAAATCGTCAAAAAAAAAGTAGACACTCTCTATTTGAGCAACGGAGATACATTGAACCTTATTACTGAGTCCAAGAGATATGATGAAGTCCTTACATCTGGTGTTGATACATGTGAAGTAAGTGCTTTTGTTAGTGGGGTTCATCCTTCTCTTGACTCTTTATCGATGAATTTAAAGACTCATCATGAGGTTGTGACGAATACGGTTGAAATTATCAAGTATATTAAGAAAAAGAAGACTTTCAAGGATAGATTTCATATACAACCTCAGATTGGTGTGGGTTATGGCTTGTTTAACAAGAAGATTGATGCCTATGTTGGAATAGGTATTGGTGTTGATATATAAAGGCAAGTTGGTAGAGAGGTTATGCGTCTGCCTGCAAAGCAGTTCCACAGAGGTTCGAATCCTCTACTTGCCTCATTAAAGTGAAGTAAGTATGAAAAACAATATAACAAAATATAAGAATCCATATGTGAACCAGTATGTAGCACCAATTGGTTATCATTTTGAAAGGGATGGAGTCAATTATGGACGCATTGCATGGTTCTCAAATGTGAATGGTATAACGATTGAAAAGGATGAAAATTAAGCTTATAAGGAAATACAGAAAAGAAACATACACCATCGGCAAATTATATGTTGATGGTGTCTATTTCTGTGACACCATCGAAGACCGAGACAGAGGGTTGAATAATGATATGGGGCTTGCTGAGATAATGGCAAAGAAGAGGTATGGAGAGACAGCAATTCCTTATGGCACTTATGATGTAGAGATAACATACAGTCCAAAGTACAAGAAGATGATGCCAGAGATTAAGGGTGTTAAAGGCTTCAGTGGCATTCGTATACATAGCGGAAATACATCAAAAGATACCCTTGGATGTCTTATTGTTGGAAAGAACACTCAAGTTGGAATGGTGACAGAATCAAGGAAGACTTATAACGCTTTATTTGCCTTGATGAAGGACGAAAAAGATATTACAATCGAAATAACCAAATAATTCATGTTTATTTAAAGCATTTTCAGTATGGCTAAGAAAATAAAGAAATATAAAGTGGGATGTGACAGCGAAACTTATGCAATAAGCATGGTTGAAGCTCCAGCTATTGAATCAGATTTCGTTGCTCTTGCAGAACAGAAGGAAGAGAAACAACAAGTCTTACTTGAGAGCAATGAAAGGCACATGGTTTATGGTGCTGCATTAATCCCAGAGAAGGACATTTACCGTAACAACGGTGAGCAAGAGTTCTACATCAGTTTCACCAAGGAATCAATTGAGAAGATGTCCCAAGACTTCATGAAGGAATACAGACAACATGAGGTAAAGACAGACCATGAGGACGTAGCAAATGAGGTTTGTGTCGTTGAATCATGGTTGGTTGAGGATTCATACAAGGACAAGGCAAATGCATTGGGAATCAACGTTCCAGAGGGAACTTGGATGGTAGGTATGAAGGTCAACAACATTGAGACTTGGGAGAGAGTGAAGAGTGGAGAACTTAAGGGTTTCTCAGTGGAATCAATGCTTACCCTTGAAGAGTTTAGCAAACAAAACGATAATAATATGAATATAGAGACAAATGACATGAATTTCTGGAATAAGATGAAGGAAGTTCTAGCTGAAGTGTTCAGCAAGAAGGAAGAAGTGGTTGAAGAACCAAATGAGATTGAACCAACCAACATTGACTTGGAAGAGCAAACTCCAAGTGAACCAACACCAGAGCCACAGCCAACTGTGGAAGAACCAAAGGTGGAGGAACCAGTGGTAGAAGAGCCTAAAGTTGAAGAGCCAAAGCCACAAGAAGAGCCAAAGGAAACTCCAAAAGTTGAAGACAATCATCTTGAGGAATTGGTTAACAGTTTGAAGGAGGAGATTAAGGCACTCAAGGACATGAACAATGGTCTTCAAGAGAAGATTAAGGACTTGGGCAAGCAGCCTTCAGCAGAACCAATCAAGCCTAACGCAAAACCTTCACAAGCAGACAGTTACAGCGCATGGAGGGAGCAGATGAGAAAGATGATTGGTTAAAAAAATCATCTTCATGTTTAAAACAAAGAAATAAAGAAAATAATAAACCTTAATAATTTAATTAAATTATGGCTAATTTCATAGATTTAACAGGTCTTACATACTGTGGAAAAGAAGCACAAGAAATCTTTTCCAAGGACATTTATGACATTGACCTCCGTCAGTACGGTATTACTTTCATGGACGGAGTAAAGGGTAAGATGAAGATTTACACTGGTGAGATTGGTGACGCATGGCAGTTGTATACTTGTCCATTCACCCCAGCTGGTAGTGCAAGTCTTGCAGAATCATTCATCGAGCCAGCAGCTATCAAGGTTAACCAAGAGAACTGCTACGACACATTCTGGAACACATTCCTTGTTGACCAGACTGAGATTTCATTGAGAGGTGGTATCCCACAGACTTTCGGTGATTGGTACTTCGACAAGCTTCGTAAGAAGATGGCTAAGGAATATCAGGAGATTTTCTGGCAAGGTGACACTGCACACACTGCATCAACCAAGGTTTACTTGAAGACTGTTGACGGTGTTGAGAAGAAGCTTTCTGCACTTCCAAGTGGTAATAAGGTTTCTCTTTCAGCTTTGACTGTTGACAATGTAATCGCCCAGCTTGAGGCTGTTATCGCAAAGGGTATCGATGTTGCTAACGCAGCAGAGGTTGACACTGAGGATTACAAGGTATTCATGAACCATGCTGACCTTAGAGTACTTGAGGTTGCTCTTGGTAAGGTTTGCTGCCCAAATAGTGTAAATGCAGTATTCGCTAACTATGCAAGAGAGAATGGTCGTATCTACGTAATGGGATATGAGATTGTTCCAACAATGCAGTCTAGAAACACTATCATCTTTGGTCCTGCAAAGAACTTGGTTCTTGGTTATGATACTTTCGATTCTCACATCGAGTACAAGTTGATTGACATGAGAGAGACTACTGGTGACAACATGTTCAGAGTACTTGCTATTTCTAACATCGCTGTTGGTATTATAATGCCAGAGTTGTTCGTTTATGCAAATGTCTAATTGAGACTCATTTGTCTACAAATATATAATCAAGACGTTGGGAGCTAGATAATATGGTCTAGCTTCCAATTCAAAAAAGAAAAATAATAAAAACAAACATACTATAATATTATGGCATTTAATTGTTCTTTAAATAGAGATTTGCTTCGTTCAAATAGCTGTGGTTACTCTCTTCCAGAGGTAAAGGACATCTATCTTGCTAACTATGCTGATGTGACTGCTTCTACAGTTAGTGCTTCTACTGACACTGGTTGCACTGGTGAGGAAGTTACTTCAATTTCTCTTGCAAGTGGTGCTAAGTTCTTCCACATTGAACCAGCAAAGAATAGTGTTACCTTCGAAGATAGCCTTGTTGTAGAGGATAGCGGTAACAAATATCGTACACATAGCTTGACCTTTAACATCGCTGGTCAGTATGATGCTTGTATGCACCTTGACCTTGATGCTCTTTCACTTGGTCGCTATTTCGCAGTTGTTGTAACTGCTGATGGTAAGTGGCTTGCTCTTGGTCGTTTGACTGGTATGGAAGCTGAGACTGCAACCCTTAGTGGTGGTGGTGACACCAACGGTATCCAAGTTGTTCTTACAGCTAATACCACTGAGTCTGCTGTTCCACTTTCAAGTGCAGCTATCGAGACTGTAAAGGGAGTGTAAGTTAATAAAAAATAAAAAGTTGGGATAATTCTTGGTTATCTCAACTTTTTTTCGTATATTTACATTACAATAAAAAAAGGTAACGATTTTAATCGTTACCTTTTCTCTTTTTCTTTGGTTTGTCTTCATCCTCAAGTTCCACAAACTCCTTTCCAAGATATTTCACTGTCTTATGTCTTCCGTATACATCATGCTCGATGACAAGCCATACATGACCATTTTCTTTCTTAATATATTCCATAATAAATCTATTTTTATTTAACATGAAATAAGCCTACCCTATTTTTTCATGTTTACTTCAGATTAAAATAGAATTATATGGCAAACAAATGCAAATATTACAAACTTATTAGGCAAGTGAGCTACAACAGTGGCCAGACATGGAGCAATGTTGACCCTCCTCAGTATCAGCAAGGGGATTTGTATGAAAGTGGTTCAACTGATTGTGGAGATACACCAACTCCAACTGGAGAGACTATTTATCGTTGGGTTGATACCCAAGAAACTATATGTAATAATGGTGGATTATACTACATTGCATACAAACAAGTATCGTATGATGGTGGAACAACATGGGAGTATGTTATCCCATATGAAACATCAATAGGAGGAATTTCTGAAGAGGTTAGCTGTGATTGTGTTGAACAATTAACAACCAATGATAAGTTTTATGGAATTAAACCTAATGGTACTACCATTCAAGTATCATGTAAACGAGTATCTCATGATGGTGGTGAAACTTGGGAAGATGAACCTTCAGAATTAACTAGAGAGGAAGTAAGGGGTGGTTCTGGTTTTGGTTATTTACCATTATATAATGGTGCTGTAGGAGCTTGTGTTAATAGAATAGGTGAAATGGCATTTGCTGATGCTGATGACTGTGTTGGTATAACACTTTCAGACTCACTAAGAGAAATTGGAAGCATGGCATTTTTGTATTGTAGTAAGCTAAAATGTATTTCCATACCTAATGGGGTAGAAAGAATTGAAAATGGTGCTTTTTTCGGCTGTGAAAATATAGAAGAAATTACTATACCAGATAGTGTAACATATATTGGAGGGTGTTCAGGAACTTCTGAAAGTAATGATTTTGGTGTGTTTGGAAATTGTACTAGTTTGAAAAGTATTACTCTTTCAAACAGTATGACTATGATTAGTTGTAATATGTTTCAAAATTGTACGTCATTAACATCTATAACCATACCTTCAAGTGTACTTTCGATTGGTAGTTTTGCATTTTATGGTGATAGTGGTTTAACAAGTATAACAATTCCATCAAGTGTTACCTATATTGGAATGGATGCTTTTGAACATACAAACCTAACTAGTATTACAATTCCAAATAGTGTTAGGACTCTAGTAGGTGGAGCTTTCTCTGATACACCAATTACTAGTGTAACAATAGAAAATGGTGCTGATATTACATTTACTGGATATAATCATTTTGCAAGATGCCAGTCTTTGGTAGATGTGACAATTCCAGAGGGTATAAGTGAAATTGGAGAATCTATGTTTGCTAATTGTGGCAGTCTTGAATCTATTACTTTGCCAAGCACTATTAATAGAATCAAAGATTTGGCTTTTGATGGATGTGGTTCTAACCAAAGTCACTTTACTGTAACAATAGCAGCAACAACACCTCCTACCATTGATTTCCAAGTATTCCCAAGTGGTTCTTATTTCAATTTAAAAATATATGTACCATCTGCCAATGTATCTGATTATATAAGTGCTAGTGGGTGGAGTGATTATGCTAATTACATTTTTGGTTATTAATTATGGGACAATATACAAGTTATTATTTATATCAGAGATATGAGCAAAGAGAGGGTCAAGACCCAATCCCTTGCACCCCTAATGTCTATTCTGTAGATGGACAAGGAACAATGCAGAAGGTGATAAAAATTGAGAATGACCCAGATTGTGGATATGAACCACCAACACCAACAGAGCCAATTTACAGATGGTATCAAATGCCAATCACTGAGGATTATATATGTAATGATTGTGGTTCTTCACCAACTGAGCCAATATACAGATGGACTAATTGTGGAACAACTTGTGTTGGTTATGACAAGTGGCAAAGAGCGATAAAAGAAGTATCTTATGACAATGGAAGTTCTTGGTACGTTACATCACCTCTTCAAGAAAGTGCTACAACGCTTATTGAAGCAAATTCTCAAGATTGTGGATACAGACCACCAACCGCAAAGAAAATTACAGCTTATTATCTTGGTGGAACAGAGAAAAGTATGGTTTGTAATTCTTCTTCAATTCTTACTAGTAGTGAGGTAGTTAATCTTTATAGCCACAACACTTCAGCCATGACAAATGCTGTGATAGGTGATTGTGTTACTGTTATAGATTCTGGAGCATTTGGAGGAGCTTGGGGTACAGACCAAGAAACAAAGAGCCTTTCAAGTGTGACAATACCAAACACTGTTACGCAAATAGGTAATAATGCATTTGCCAATTCAGCAATAACTGGTTTAACACTGCCAAATGGATTAACTACAATTGGTTTTTCCACTGATACAAGTATTGGTGGAGGTACATTCTTATTATGTAAAAATTTAAAAACCATAAATCTTCCTTCAACACTGACGAGATTGGCTCACAGTACTTTTCAAGATAGTGGACTAGAAAGTATTACATTACCTTCCTCATTGAACAAAATTGAAGATTATGTATTCGCTTTTTGTACTGGACTTACTAGTGTAACAATTCCAAGTAGTGTTACAGAAATAGGAAATGATGCATTTCTTGCTTGTAGCGCATTAACGCAAATAAACATTCCTTCAACAGTAAATAGCATTGGGGAATATGCTTTTAGTAATTGTAACGCATTGACTAGTTTAACTATTCCTAGTGCAATAAGTGTTATATCAGATAGTGCTTTTGCTGGATGTTCTAGTCTTACAAACATAACAATACCTGAAGGGGTTACAACTATTGGTAACAGAGCTTTTGGAGCATGTAGTGGTGTAACTAGTATAACAATACCTTCAACAGTAGAATATATTGGTGATGGGGCATTAAGTGTAAACAACGAGCTTTCACCTACAACTGAAATAACAATCAATAGGTCAACACCTCCAACATTAGGAACAGATGTTATATGTACTAAAAGATATTATACTGGAGATACTTCTTGGTGTGAGTTGAATTATTATATATTCGTTCCAAGTGGAAGTGTAGATACTTATAAAGAGGCTTGGCCAGATTATGCAGACATTATATATGCACAAGGTGATACTCCAGTTGTGAATATTGGTGTAACTGTACATCTTATGAATACTCAAGATACAATACAAGTATCTTGCGATGATTTGGATGAAACAACAATAGGTTCAACAACAGTTAAAGAAGTTAATTTAACTAATGTGGCTGTACCATATGGTTATACAGCATCATCTTGTACAATTGGAGATTGCGTTGGCTCAATTCATAGTAATACATTTAAAAATGCTAGTGGGTACACAAGCATTGTCATGCCAAATTCAATTATATTCATTGGAAGTTCTGCTTTCTCAGGCTGTAGAAATTTACCAAATATCACACTTTCTAGTAGTTTAATGACTATTGAACAAAAAACTTTTAGTGGGTGTTCTAGTCTTACAAGTATAGATATTCCAGATAGTGTTACATATATTGGTACTAATGCTTTCAGTGATTGTAGTGCTATGACAACTGTAATAATAGGTAGTGGTGTTACAAGTATTGGTGATGGCGCATTTAGTGGTTGTACGAGTCTAAATAGTGTTACGGTAAAAGCTACAACACCACCAACATTAGGTTATAACGTTTTCTATGGCAGTGGTGGAATGTTTACTCCATTCTATATCTATGTTCCAGCAGCTAGCTTGAGTGCATACCAGACAGCTTGGAGTACATATGCTAATAGAATTCAAGCAATACCTTAAATCAAAAAATCGAGGCTTATTCAATAGGTCTCGATTTTTTCATGTTTATCTCAGATTAAATAAACGATTATAATATGAGTGTAACAAACTATACACCTTCAACAGAGAGGGCTTGCACATACAACTATTCAAAGCTTAAGGACGTTGTATATCTTGTGTCTGCCGACCATGTGAAGGACGTTCATATTGACAATGGCTATGCATACATAGATGGTCTTTCAGAGCTTCCATTGAGGATAAATGGTTTCAATATCCAATTCACAGAGAGCGAGAGCTTGGATGAGAGATACCGTTTTGAGAAGAAGCTTACACTATCAATGCATGGTTATGTGAACGTCAATTTCTTCGGTGAGAGGTTCTATGCCATCATTGAGACAACTGATGGTACATTCTACATGATTAATGTGGATTTCCCAAGCAGAGTGACATATACCTTCAATCTTGGTGGTGACATCAATCAGACAGACTTCACATTCGCTTCACAATCCAACATGCCGACATTGAAGATTGCTTCAGACTTTGAGGCAGTTGAACCAGTGTGTCTTGGTTATAATGTCTATGGCATTCAAACCTTGCAGTTAATTGAGAAGAACTATGTCACAATGTCGAAGAGTGGAGATACAATATCAGTCAACATGTATGGTGATAAGACATGGAGAGACGTTGAATTCCTTGGAAAATCTTGCACACTTCAAGAGGTATTCGATGGTCAAAAGGTAACTGACACCATTACATTTGATATTGGTTTTGACAATTACAAGACATCTTGGCACTACAACTTGCTTGAGTTCCTTGAGAATCTTTATGCTGCAAGGATTATCCCAAAGGGAGGAGATAATGAGTATTTCGTTGGTTTCAACTTTGGTTTGCAGCCATCATACGAGATTCAGTCAACAACTTCAAATGGTGAATCTGACAAGATTACAGTGACATTGACTGATGCTTCAATATATGGTATTACAGCAGCAAATGACTACAGTGAACGCCAGAAGACTGATACAAGATGGAAGTATGTTAAATGGGTTGATGGTATCAAGTGCTATGAATGTGTTGAGGTTGGTAGAGCAAGGTATCTTGTACAACAAGAGGTGGATGGTCTTGGCAATCCAACTGGAAACTACAAGGCAATGGAAGGATATACCCAATATTACGCCAACCAAGGTCTTAACATAGTTGGTTCTTTCAATACCGAACAAGAGTTTGATTCAGCAGACTGCGATGAGGATGATGGATGTAAGTTGTATACAAATATGCCTACAACCATTTACTTTGATGCTGTTACATGCAACACTTACTCACTTTCAGCATCATGTGCATGGAATATTACCAATCTTCCATCATATATCACCACAAGTCCTTCAAGTGGAGAACCAAACACATTGTATTCTGTTGTTGTATGCAATATGCAGACTCCAACATCTGACATGGTTGAAGGAACATTCTTAATTCACTATGGCAATAATACAAGAACTGAGAATGTGAAGGTACAGTCTGAAACTGGATTCATTACCCCACAACATAGGTATATTGACTGTCTTCAGCAAAACACCACCTTCTCATTTAATCCTAGCTGTGGTATCAACATTATATCAATAGACAGCTCTTTGTCATATAACATTGGTAATGGTACACTTACAGTCTCAGTGCCAAGAAATAACAGCACTGATACAGAAAGAGTATTCCCAATCATCGTTGAAGACTGCAATGGTAATAGAACTACGATATATGTCCATCAAGACCATACATATGAGAAGTGGGTTGTAACTGAGGATTATATTTGTCAAAATGGTAACTCTTATACAAAACTTGTTCGTTACACTGGTACAACAAATTCTAACTATGTTGCAACAATAGAGACCAAAGCTGGTGATGTTATTATGTATAATGACCCAAGATGTGCTGGAGGTCAGACCAAATGGGAGTTTGTTGGAAACTATACTTGTGTTGACAATGATAAGTATAAGGTTGAAGAGGAATTCGTAACTTATGATGGCGGTACAACTTGGACAAAAACTGGTCAAACAAGGCTTGGAGAATTGGTTGAAAGCGAATCTGATTGGTGTACAACTGGTTCTGTAGTATATTCATGGGTTTTGACTGATAGATACCAATGTGGCGATGATGAGGAACAAGTTGAAACTAGATGGGTTGTAATCGATGGAGAATACACTTGTGATGGATTTGATAAGGTTACAAAGGAGAAGCAGCAGCAGTCAATTAATGGTGGGGCTTGGACTGATGTGTATGAGGATGGACAACTCGTTACAAGGGCTGGAAGCACCGTTATAGAGCATAATTCATCAGACTGTGGCTACTCTGATTTCAAGTTCAAGGCTTTGGATGCTCAGAACAACGCTTATTCTGCTGAATGTGGAAGCTCAAGCATCCTTACAACTGGTGATACACATGTACATACACCACTTAGGGACATTGTTTCAGCACAGATTGGAACATGTGTAACTGAGATTGGTGCTTATGCAATGCAAGACTTTGAGTATATCACAGCAGTTACAATGCCTACAACTGTTACCAAGATTGGTAGTTTTAGCTTTGAACAAGAACAGAGACTTAGAACTATAAACCTTACAAATGTTACAAGTATTGGTAATTATGGTTTCGATAACTGTTGGGCTTTGAACAATATCACTCTTAACAGTAATTGTGTGCTTGGTTCGAACTGCTTTGAGAATTGTAAGTCACTTACAAGTATCAATATACCAACAACTTACAACTACAATAAGATTGGTGATAGGACGTTTAGGAACTGTAGTGGTTTGACAGAGGTGACAATTCCAGCTAATATATCAAGCATTGGTGATATGGCATTCTATGGATGTACAAGTCTTCAGTACATTGTGTGCAAGGCAACAACACCAGCAACATTGGGAGAAACAGTATTCACCAATACCAATGAATGTCCAATATTCGTCCCAGATAACTCAGTGGACATCTATAAGGGAAGATGGACAACCTATAGGTCTAGAATCAAGCCAATGAGTGAGTATGAACAGTGGATGGAGTACCTTGAGACATTGACAGCAGAGTTCTCAGCAGCTACATCACTTGTATTCGATGCCACAGCTGGAGATAAGATGGTAGGTAATTTCGAGATTCTTTGGAAGGAATTAGTATCAACTCCAGTAGGTGATTTGACAAGGGAGTATACAACAGATTTCACTTGTGAGTTGATTGACGGTGATGAAATAAGTTATGCTGAGAGTATGAGGGAGTACAATACATCACAGAAGACTGTAAGTGGTGGAAATATTGATAGAATCGGTACTCTTGCTCTGTACATGTATGCAAATAGCGGTGCTGCAAAGACTGCAACCTTCAGTATATACGCTAATTTCTACAGTGATTATACGAAGACCACATGCTTCTTCAAGAAGAACATTGGAACAATAGAAGTAACGCAGCAATCAGCTTAATACAAAAAATGGAGGTCTTTTAAGGCTTCCATTTTTCATGTTTATAGAAAATATTATAATATTATGGGATGCAATTGCAACGATAAAACATACAGTATATCAATGGGGTGCTGCGAGCCAGTTTTAGCTCCAATCCAAAATTATTACACCAAGTACCAGATTGATAAAATGATTGAGAGTGCAACAACAAGTGGATGTTGCATAACTCCAGAAGAGGTTGATGAGAAGATTGCTTCAGCGAAAACAGAAATCGAGAACGAGATTCCATCATTGAGTGGATATGCCACAGAACAGTGGGTATTGGATAAACACTATATCAGTGGTGTGGACTTATCTGATTATGCACTTAAATCAGAGATTCCAACCGTACCCACATCAAATACAGCTTTCACCAATGACGCTGGGTATCTTACAGAACATCAAAGTTTGAGTGGTTATGTAACCGATGTTGAAATGTCAGCATTTACATATGATAAAGCAACAATTGATGAAAAGGTTGCTCAAGGAGGAACGTTTGACCCAACTCAGTACTATAACAAGACCGCTACAAATGCATTATTGGATGAGAAGCTTGATGTAACGGCTTATACACCAACTGATTTGTCTAATTACTACAACAAACAAGAAGTTAACAACATTGTAGAAAATGCAAAGACAGAGGTTGAGGCTGAGATACCTTCATTGTCTGGTTATGCTACAGAGCAGTGGGTGCTTGATAAGCATTATATCAGTGGGGTTGACTTATCTGATTATGCTTTGAAGTCAGAGATACCAACAGTCCCAACAAGTAATACTGCTTTTACCAATGATGCTGGTTACCTTACAGAACATCAGTCTCTATCAGCTTATTCTACGACAAGTGAAGTTAATGCATTGATTAACCAAAGTGTGAGTGGAAAGGTTGATACAACAACGTATAATACATATACAGCTTCAACACAGACCACAATAAACAGCAAGGCAGATAGTTCAACGCTTAACAATTATCTCCTTAAGAACAAGATATGGTGTGGTACAGAGAATGAGTATAATTCAATTACAACTAAGGATTCAGAAACGTTATATTTGATACATGAGTAAAGTAGTATTTTGCAATAACGATATAACAGATATAAAGTACAGTGGGTTCACCATAAGCAAGGTATATGCTTGTGGTGGACAGCTTGTGTATAATAGCAGCCCACAACCTACACCTTGTCAGCAAGTATATCTTCCAACTCCATTTATTTTGAATTATAATACGAAACAGTATGATTCTGCAACCCACACCATCCCAATGACAAGCGGACAGAGTAATAACATAGACTGTGTTCTCACTGGTGATGTGCAGAATGTAGTTGCATATCAAGACCATATTAGTTTAGTGAACACATCCAATGTCAAGGCTTTGGTAACTGGTGATGGCTATTTTACCACTCACTGCTGTATAACGATTGTGGCAAAGGCAGTGAAACCAACGAATAGCATTGACTCTGACTTACTTGTAAATAGGACATCTAGTAATTATAACTGGATGTTTAGATGGTCAAATAGTAAAGTTGTATTTCATGGAGCTAACCAAGTAAATGGTGTTAATGTTTCATCAACTCAACCCAATATTGTATCAGTGATAGCTCAAGGAGAAGATTATGGGGATGGTACTTACGTAATATTCAAGAACCATACAACAGGTGATGAATTGATAGTTGATGATTTCAGATTCGGAAGTACTGCTGTAACCTCTGGTGGAACGTTATTCTCAGAATATGCAGATAACGATGCTCAATCTCACTTTTGGAAAGGTGATTTCTATTGGATTTATATGACAGATGGAATTCTTTCAGATTCCCAAATACAGAAGGTAATAGAGTACAATGAGTCTTGCTTTGGTGTGATGTATAGATGGGCGAAAGCAGATGTTTCAGATTATGTTTGTGTTGGGGTTGATAAGCACTATAAGGAATATTATCAGTACTCAATGGACAGTGGTACGACATGGAACAATGTTTATCCAACAAGTTCAAGGACATCAGAAGATGTAATTGAGTATAACAGTGTTGATTGTGGGTACATACCACCAATACCTTTCAAATATAAGCTAACAGACAATAATTCCAATGTTATAAGTGCTGAATGTAGTGCGTCAAGCGCATTAAATAGAAATGAGGTGGCTAGCTATTCAGCGACTAGTGTTAGCCTAGAAGTTGGTGAGTGTACAACTGACATTAACTATAATTGTTTTAATACTTTTAAAAAACTTGAATCCATTGTATTGCTAAACAATGGTGGTATATCAAGCCAAGTTTTCTATGGTTGTACTAGTCTAAAAACAGTAAAAATAGGAAGTGGTGTTACAAGTATTGGTGATTATGCTTTCAATCTATGCCAAGCCTTAGAAAGTGTGACAATTAATGTAGTAACACCTTTTGCCATAACTTCTCAATCTGGCAGCCCATTCGCTACTACCAACGATACGTTCATAATCTATGTTCCAGCAGAAAGTGTTCAAGCATATAAAACAACTAGAGGCTGGTCTGATTTCGCTAGCAGAATCCAAGCCATTCAATAATTCATGTTTAAAACAAATATACAATCATGATTGATAACTATAATGAGGTAATGGAACAATGGGGTGCTCCAGCAGTTGGTAATTGCACATCGATGACAACGATTGAACCAGATGCTGATATGAGAAGATGGTGTGTTCACAAGACAGTCACCATCTTGGCAAACTCTGACTATTACTACACAAGGGAAGAGGTTGACCATTTACTTGAGTTGGTGACAGCAAGTGGTGTGACAAAGCAAGAGGTGGAGGAGATGATTGCGGTTGCAATCCAAGACAAGGCTGACAAGGCACAAGTCGAGGCTCTATCCGCACAAGTGGCAACCAATACAGAGAGGATATTAAATACATATACAAAGCCAGAGGTGAATAATCTATTGGCTTCATATTATACAAAATTACAAACTAACTCAATGTTCGGCAACTACTCAAAAGTGGAGGATACGACATTGATTCTTAACGCAGAAAACATTAATTAATATGGCACAATTAGATAAAATCAGACTTAGTGGCACAACTTATGATATTATAGATGCTACAGCCGTTCATTCACTTGATGGATATTACACCACTGGTGAAACAAATGCAGCTATTACAGCAGCTACAAATGCTCTTGCTGAATCAATTGCAGAGCAAGGTTATCAAACCTCTGGAGACGTTCAGAACGCTATCTCTGGTAAGGTAGACACAACTACCTATACTGCATATACGGCTGCAACTGATACAGCTCTTGGAGGCAAGGCAGATACCACAGCAGTAACAGAGGCTATCTCAGAGGCTGTAAGTGGTAAGTTGGATACATCAATCTTCCAGACCTACAGTGGCAATAATGAAACAGTACTCGCTTCAAAGTTCGCTGGAGCTACTTGGAACAGCACAGACAAGAAGATTTACTTCTATGATAATGCGTCTGCTACTGGTACAGCACTTGCTTACATTGATGGTACAGATTTCGTTAAAGATGGTTTCTTGCAGAGTGTAACAATAGAGAATAAGGTAATCAGTGGTGAGAGTGTACCTTGTCTTGTATTCATTTGGAACACTGATGCTGGTATCCAAGAGACTGACATCCCATTGTCTGGTATCTTTGACCCAACAAATTATGTAAGTGTTGATACGTTTACTGCTTATACTGCAAGTACAGATACAGCACTTGGCAATAAGGCAGACACTACAGCAGTTACGCAAGCAATAAGTGAAGCAGTTAGTGGCAAGGCAGATAGTGCTGACATTGTAGATATTACTGGTTTTGCACTTCAAAACAGTAATACTCTTGTAATGACTAGAGAGAAGAATGGTACAACAATGTCTCCATTGACAGTTGTGAAAGCTGGTAGTGGTTTAACTGTTACAACTGATGCAATGGCAAATAAAGAATTCAATGTTGATACAACTGTAATTCAGGAGAAGCTTGTAAGTAACACAAACATTAAGACCATTAATAACACCTCAATACTTGGTAGTGGCAACATTGAGATTGAAGGTGGAAACAAGGTAGAGGTTAGCGGAACAACGCTTGTGTTTCTTTAATTAATAAACTAGTGGTACAAAATAATAAACAACGGATATTTTAAATGTCCAAACAATGGAGGTATTGTTCGATAGAATGATACCTCTTTTTTCATGTTTAATGAAAATATATTTCGAAATATGAGTAATATAATTGATTCAATACAACTTAGCGGTGTAACCTATAACATCCAAGGAAGCGGTGGTGGTGGCAATCCAACAGTGGAGCTTACGCAAGCTGAGTATGATGCCCTTGTAAGTGCTGGAACTGTAAGTGCTGATACATACTATATTATCACTGATGCACAAGCTGGAGACCTAACACAATATTGGACTTCAGCTCAGACTCAGAGCGCAATTAATCAAGCAACAAGTGGAAAGACCAATCAGAGTGACTTTACTGGACATACAGCCAATACAAATGTTCACTTGACAACCACTGAAAAGACAAATCTTGACAGTTTGGCAACAAATATCAGCGCAATCAGTGGTATTACAGCATCCAAGAAATCAAATTGGGATACGGCATATTCAAGAAGCGTTGCTAATGCAGTTTCATATAGTCAAAATACTAGTGATTATATGTCATTTATCAACAAGATTTGGGTTGGAACGCAGAGTCAATATGACCAAATGGCATATATAGACAATTACACATTATATATCATAAAAGATAATAATTAATGAAGATAGGTAATATAGACGTAACAAGTATGAAGATAGGGTCTACCAATGTGGCAAAAGCATACGTTGGTAGCACCCAAGTGTATCCATCTTCAACTGGATATACCTATAGCGTTACAATAACTGGTCTTCAGAATGGTGATACCACAGATATTGTATGGGATAGTGGTAGTTATGTAGATTCTGGTGTTGGAAATGGAACATATACATATACATCAGCAAATGATAGCATAGGTGTGGACATTAGTAATGTACAAGACTACACTGTAGATTATGGCTCTTTCTGGCTTTATGACTATGGCCCAAGCAAGACAGTTACATTCACCTATCAAGGTGGTGGAGGTGGATATACCTACACTGTAGAAATAACTGGTCTTGAGAATGGTGATACCACAGATATACAATGGGATGGTGGTAGTCATGTAGATTATGGCGTTGGAAATGGAATATATACATATTCATCACAGAATGACTTTATGCCTGTAGAAGTATTGAATTATAGTCAAGATTATCAAGTTAGTGGTGGTGGTGCTATTTTCCTTTCATCTTCAAATCCATCTGGAACAATTACATTCTCCAAAGGTGGTGGATTCACACACATTCCACAAGGTACAGACATGTCACAGTACTATAATCAACAAATAACAAGGTTCAAGATTGGTGACTCATCATTCCCAAGTGGTTATCAAACAGTTAATTTAAACTTCCAAACTGGTGGAAGTGGTAATATTGGTAGTGGATGGTGGCAATTCACTTTTGACAACACTTTGGTAAATTCATTACCTTGTGATGTAAGTGGTTCTGATGCCATCACAAGTTGGACTTGTTTTGACTCAAGTTGGGGAATGTCAAATAATAACCCATTTACTGATTTATGGATAGAATTTGCTTAATATGATATATTACAATTTAAATACAATAAACGATTGGAATTACGGTACATCAAATATCATAAAGGTGTACCGTAATAATGCCATATGTTATTATAAGATTGACTCTAGTTCACCAAGTGGTCAAACACCATGTTATGCTGTTGTTGAAGACATTAGCCAATACCAAGAAACAGAGTTTGAAGATGTATTCAATAAGGCTGATGGTTTATGGTACAAACTTAATAACCTTAACCAATATGAGGAATACGGTGTTTATGGAAGTGGAAGGAATGTTACCACATATGAAGGAAAGTTAACCATTGATGGAGATTATGAGTATCAATACAGTGGAAGTGGTTGGAACAATGTTGGTGAGGTAAGTGGAAGTTCAAGAGTTCCAGCTGGATATTCAGAGGTTGAATACATTGAGAACACTGGAAGTTCATACATTAATACCACTTTGCAGTTGTGTAGTGCTACAACCAATACATTCCAAGTTGAAGCAAAGTTAATACCAAATAGAATTGGAAGCCAAACTTATCAGAATATATTTGTTTGTATGTCTGAAGCAGGAGAACCATACCAAGGTTTTACATATAGATTCATAGGTTCAAATATTTCTCCTACATTTATACCTTCAAATGATGGCTCATTCACACAAGTATCTAATGAAGATGGTACAAAAAGTGTTACAGTATCATCAATGAATGGATTAACTTATTCACACACATATCCACTAACGATTTGTTGTGGTCTTGATTCAAGTAGAAATCCATTCAGATTCACAAATACGAAGGTGTATACATTCAAAGTTACTCTAAACAATGGTATAGTGGGAGATTATGTTCCAGCAAAGAGAGATAGCGATTCTGTATATGGTTTATACGACTTGATTAGTGATTCATTCTTAACCTCTCCAAATGGAAATAACTTTGTTGGAGGTTCTGTGGTGACTGGTACAACTATCTATCCAATCTATTATGATGAAATCCAAGACCCACCAAATAATGTCACTTTTACAAGTATGACAGAGGCTGAAGATTATCAATGCCCTTGGATAGGGATGCATGCAACCATTGCTGGAGATAACTACATCTTTAGTGGTGACTCTCAAAGTGGTTATGAATGGGTATATCAACCACCAAGGATACCAACCGCTTATACTGAAGTTGAATACATTGAGAATACGTCAACAGCATATATTAATACAGACTTACAAATATATAGTTCCACAACAAATTCGTTTGAGGTTGAAGCAAAATTAATTGCAGCAAAACATGATTCACAATCATATCAAAATGTGTTTTCTTGTATGAGTGAAGATGGAGAACCATATCAAGGATTTGTATATAGATACCAATCTTCGTCTTTGGTCGGTACATCAATCCCTAATGGGCAAAACACATTTACGATAGTTAATAATGAGGACTCAACACAAACTGTTACAGTAACATCAAGTTCTTCGCAACGAACATATACGCATACTTATCCATTAACATTGTTCTGTGGCTTAAATAGTAGTAAAAGTCCGTTTAGATGGACAAACAGTAAGTTCTACTATTGCAAAGTAAAAATGAACGATGTATTGGTTAGAGACCTTGTCCCTTGCAAGAGGGATAGTGATGACAAGTATGGAATGTATGACATTGTGAATGATGTATTCTATGTTTCTCCAAATAACGTTAATTTCAGTGGTGGAGACCCTGTATAATTTTCAAAAAGTGGGATGGATAATATAATCTATCCCATTTTTGTTCATGTTTACTAAAAATCTATAATAATTTATCATAATCTATTATAAAATATGAGTAGACCAGTTGGAAGTAAGAATAAACCAAAGATACAGAAAAACAGCGGTGTATTCTTAACGAATTTTGAGAAACAGATTGAAGGGTCAGCAATCACTCGCAAGAGTGGGTTTGATTGGGTTAATTGGGGAATCAAGAACAATTATCCTAACCTATTGCTTGACCTTTATAACCAATCACCAACTCATCGTTCAGCATGTAATTTCGCAGTCATGTCAATTCTTGGAAACGGTGTTGACTATGAACAGATGGGAGTTAATGGTGATGAGGTTGTGCCAAACTATGCCCAGTCATGGGATGAGGTGATTAAGTCCCTTGCAACAGACTACATCCTGTATGGCAGCTATGCTCTCCAGATTATTATGAACAAGGATGGAAAGACATTCTCTTTCTGGCATATGCCACTGGACAAGGTGCGTTGGAGCGAGTATGATGAGGATGGACAAATTACATCTTATTGGATATGTAACGATTGGACTGCAACAGCAAAGAATCCACCTTTTGAAATTGATGCATTCGATATGAGGGATGACTTCAAGATTGAAAAGGGAAAGCCATATCTTTATGTATATCGCACATACAGTCCAACGATGACATATTACACCCAGCCTCACTATGCAGCTGCTATCAAGGCAATCCAGAGCGAAATAGAGTATGTTAACTATGACTTGAAAAACATTGTCAATGGATTTACCCCAAGTGGTGTATTGACACTTCCAGAGGTTGAGACAGATGAAGAGAGACAAGCAATCATCAATAACATTACCAGAATGTTCCAAGGTAGCGACAATGCCAATAGTGTGATGATTACCTTCAGAAATAACATTGAGGATAAAGGTGTTGAATATGTTCCTTTTGCGAAGAACCAAGGCTCATTTAATTTCTACGCTGATGCAAATCAAAGAACCATCAATAGAATCCTTGAGGCGCATCAGATTCCAAATGCATCATTGATTGGTCACCCAGACATAAGCAACAGTGGATTCGCAAGTGAAGCAGATAAGCTTGAGTTGTCATATCAATTGTACAATAAATTGACTGGTAATTATAACCGTATGGCTGTGGTAAAGACTCTCAACCAAATGCTTAAGATGAATGGACTTGATACAGAGATTATCATGAAGCCTTTGTCATTCACAGATTTTGGCGATGATGCCAATGTGGAGGAGAGAACCAAGTCAACTGAGGTTAAAGAGAATGATGTTAAAGAAAATAACGTTGAAGAAAAAGTAGAAGAGTAATATGATTATCAATGAGAAATATTTGAAACAGTACTCACCAATTCCATTGAACTATAATATGGCAGAAGTGAAGAACTATATTCCAGTCGCTGAGAAGATTTGGGTTAAGCCATTGATAGGTTATGACCTCTTCGATGAAATAGAACAGCAAGTAAAGGATAATGAGGTATCTGAGGAGAATGCAACACTATTGGTTGAAGGTGGACTATGGCAGTACCTTGCATTCGCAACAGTCTTTGAGGCTTTACCAATGATTTGGTCTCATATCAGCGAGGTTGGTATCACAAAGGGCAAGAGCGACAACAGCGATTCACTAGACTTGAAGGATATGACATGGGTGACACAACACTTGAGAAATCAAGTTGAAGTATTAAAAGACCAGCTTAAGAAGTGGATATGTGAACATGCTGCATACTACCCAAAAGCTGATTTGTGTAGCTGTAATTGTGACGGTTGTTGTAGGCATACAGCCCAACTTAATGCACCAAATCCTCAGTTCCAAGTGTATAAACCTTACAAAAGGAACACAAACCTAAGATAAGTAAAATTTGTAGACAAATGAGTTTAAATGTAGCATTGATAGCGATAGGCAGAAGGGAAAACCTATATGCAAGGGAATTCGTTGAACATTACAAGAACCTAGGTTTCTCAAACGTCATCATTATGGACAACAATCATGAGGGAGAGGAACACTTCGAGGATGTTCTTCAAGACTATGTTGACCAAGGTTTTGTTATTGTGGAGAATTATAGAGACCAGATTAAACCTCAGATGAGGGGATATACGAAAATGTATGCAAAGTATAAGAATGACTATGATTGGATTGCATTCTTCGACTTTGATGAGTTTCTAATCCTTCCAAGACACAAGGATATATCAGAATATCTTGAGTTGTTCCCAAGTGATTGTCAAGCAATACTTATCAATTGGCTATGTATGACCGATAACAATCTTGTAAAATATGACCCAAGACCATTGATGGAAAGATTCACTCAAGCAATGCCATTGGACAGATGTGTGCAGTACAACTTCCCAGACAATTGTCATGTGAAATCCATCATTAGAGGAGGGTTAGATATAGCATTTGGTGGAAATCCTCATACCACAGATACACCACTGATAGCCTATAACGCTAGTGGTGTGAGGTGTGAGAACAGACCTTGGCAATTGATGGATTATAGGATTGCAATATTGAAGCATTTCACCACCAAGACCATTGAGGAATGGGTTACAAGGAAGATGAAGGTTGGGACACCAGACAGAGACCCATCACAGTTTTTGCCATTCTATAAGGACAGATTTTTCAAGATAAATGAAGTGACGGAGGATAAAATAAACTATCTGAAAGCCATACAAGCCATTTCTGAGCCTTCTGAGCCTCAAACGGCTTAAAGGTGGACAACTAATAACCCTAGGACAAAATCTCTCGTCCTAGGGCTTTATTTTATGGCTTTTATATCTTGTGGTATTGTACAGCCTTTGTTCTTTAGCATTTCTATCAGCTCATCAATTTTAAGTAGATGATAGTTAATCTTATCTTGATGAGTCTTGATGTAATTATTATGCAAGGCAATTTTTCTCAGTATTGAACTCTTTCTCATATCGTTTTAATTTCACCCCCCATATCTCTCTTAAATAAAGAGAGAGAGATATGCTTTATAAAAATGCTGCATATCTTCACAGACTTGCAGCATCAACTTAAAAAATATAATTCTTATGGTATAAACAAACTCATGCAAGTTCAACAATCGATTGTTTGACGAACAGTCTATCGCCATCAGCTCTTGTATATATCCCAAACTGTTCAAGCCCCTTCTGTAAGGCTATGTATAGTGCTGATTCAACCTCGTCATCAAACTCCTCAACCTTGATGTCACCACCAAAATCATAGATTGCCTCTTGAAGTTTCTCTTTGGTATATTTGATGTATGGCTTGTATGTATCATCCTCCTCACATGCATTGATGTGTTTGATAACCCTATTTCTATATTGCTCACTCATTACAAGGGTGAAAGCAATTGCCATAGCAATGATATTCTTCATAATTCCTATTTTATTTCGTTTCTAATCGTTTATAATGATGGGAGTGTTACTCCACCCACTCAACTCTCACATAGAACTCTCCAATAAACTCGTCAAACGTCATATCATATCCAGACATCTTCCAAGTGTTAACCAACTTCTCTTTTAGGGAGAGTGTTTCAGTGTCAAAATCAGCATATACATTGTTCCAATTACAGAAAGTGATAACAATGTCTTTCGCTTCTTTATCAAGTGCATTCAAGCTAGCCATTGTTACTTCACCACCTACAATACCTCTGATAAATTCAGCAGCTTCAACATTCTCTGTCTTGAAGCTCTCCCCATTTGGTAAATTTATAACTTCCATTTTTATTTCGTTTACAATCGTTTATATTTCAAAATTAATAGTTAATTGGAGGCGGTGTCTGAGCTTTCTCTCCCACAACAAGTATGTAACTACCCTTGGTAGTTTCTGCAAGAACTGTGGAAACCCCCATCTGATGTTCCAAATTGTACAAACAAAGAGTCTCATTTGGCTTCAATTTGTTGTATGCACCTTTTGTAAGCTCTGCAACTTGAACACTGTGTGTAGTTCTAGCTGCAACAGCCATGTTTTCAATTTCTCTTTTGTAGTTGCTTACGTTTATCATATGTCTTATTTCGTTTATAAAGGGGATGGGATTAACCACCCCCTTGTTAAAAGTCTCTCATTAATGTTCCAAAACCATTTGAATGGTATTGTCTGTGACACTGAAGTATGGTATCGAATCATATCTCAACCCCCTTCTTCTTGCTGCTTCTTCAAACGCTCTTCTAACTTCATATTCATGCTCTTTGGCATATTCTGCTTCTTCTGGGGTCACTTCCACATTTTTGTCAACTCTTGACACCCAATAAGAAGTCTTGTTGAACTTTGTAACCAAATTCTCTAAAATACTTTTTTGTTTTTTCATTTGTTTTTACCATATTTAATTAATAACCCAAGGTCGAGTGTTTCTCAACGATGCAAAGATATGAAAAAAGATTGGAAAAGCCAAATCCTCTAACATACTTTAACATAAAATATTTGCATATTATCAGCAATATTATATAGTAATATAATATTGGTTTTTGACTGAAATTATTATAAATTGAAAATATAACATTCTTTAACACTAGAACTGTTAACCAGTCTTAAACAAAAAAGGGAAGTCTATTCTCTCGAACCGACTCCCCAAGTGTTAATGAAATATTGATTTAATAAAATCCAGAGCAAAGATATAGACAAAAAAATTGGATTCCAAATTGTCTAACAATCTTTAACACAAAAAAAACCACCATCTTCACAGACAGTGGTTGGACATAACATATTAAGAAGCGTTACCCCTCCCTTGGTTATGGGGTATGTTATTTCATCAATATTTCTTCAATCTCATCAATCACAAGTGTATTTGAGAGTGATAAACTGAGTTCTTGAGCAAAGTGTGCGAATTCTTGGTTACTGCTTACATTGTTCTGCACAATTGGAGCAATGCCATATAACAAGTTCTCAAAGTCTGTGAATGTTCCCATCAATGGTTTATCATCAACTTGGGTGATGTTGACATTGTACCCATCCTCACCAACCACTACTCGCATATATGCACCATTGGTAAACTCGAATTCAAATTTCTCTTCCATATTCTCAATGTTTTAAGTTTGATTGTGCAAAGGTAAAAAAAATAAAACGAGCATCAAAGACTTATACATTCTTTAACGCTCGTATGGTGGGGGATTCCCACCTAGGCATATAAATTATTAACACACAGAAAAATGAAAACTCTCATTCTTTGTCCCTGAGCTGTTGGAAAATCTCTTCAGCTTCCAAGCTCTCTTCCTTTTCTAGTCTTTCGTACTCTTCCATAAACTATTTTTGTGTTAAAACAATATCTCCATTCTCATCATACTTAAATTCAAAGACTCTTCCATACCAATTGACTGTGCGTATGAAGTGCTTTCCATTACAGTCCTTGAAGTAAATCTGAGGGTATGTCTCTAGTTTCATCTTTGTAGAAATTCCTTAACTTGTTCTTCAATTGCCATTGAGGTTTCTCTGAAGAAGACCAAGGGAACCAGTCTGTAACAGCAATGCCTCCCTTGGTGTAGTACTCGTAACACTTATATGTCATATTAAAATGGTAAATCATCTATAGGTTCTGAAACCTTTATCATTTCCTTGACTTGTCTCTTCTCGTTCAATGATGCTTGAAGACGCAATATCATGGCTTGAATCTGCTTCTCATCCATGTCATCAATGTCTTGCTTTGGAGCTTCCTCACAGTTCCATGTAATCTTGTCAGCCATTTTGATACCATTTCCTTCAATCACCTTTGATATTGGAATGTCGTAATATTTCTGAAATTGTTCAGCATTAGGAGTCAACATCCATGTTTGGTCAACTCTTGATACATCCAATAGCTTGGTATCAATCAATGTCTGTATGCATAAGTCAACATCATCCTCTTCCATCTTACATGCTTTCGCAAACTGCTTTGGATAATACTTGATTGAACCTTGATTCTGCCATCCTAGAATCCACATCAATACTTTTAAAACTCTGCAATCCAATGCACAAACCAGTTGTGAGCTTGGATAAATTCTCTTTCCTTTTGTTTCCATTTCTCTTTGTTTTTTAATTAATTATTAAGTGTTAATGACAGTTTTTGAAACGAGATACTGTCAAACTCAATCGCCAAAGTTAAATCTATTACATCAGATGTGAGACTTGGTTAACCTCTTTGTCTCACAATGCAAAGATATATACATTTTTTAAGATTTCCAAATATTTCTTTAACAAAAATTTTGATTTCTGACATTTTTTTTATATCTTTGCAATGTACATTATATTTATATATAGGTAACGTCTAGCTAACGTTGTCTTTTGTTATTGGTTGGTAGGGTTTCAGCAAGACCTTTAAATCTCCCTACCAACCTCAACACAAAAAGGTCTTGATGCTGAAAATAATGATTTAAAGGATAACAATTATGCAAAAGTTAAAGACAGACAAAATGTTGTCACAATTGGGACACTTGAATGATGAACAGTTTAAAGTACTGTTCTTTATCTACAATTCAATCAACTTGAACTCAGACCACACCAATAGAGCAAAAATCTATAGGGCTGTACTCGCTGACCTAACTGGAAAGTCAGAACGAACAATCTCAAGAATCACAGACAAACTTGCAGAACAAGGCTTGATAATCAAAGATTGTGTGTCAGACGGTACAAAACTTTACAACTATTATGGAATTCCAAAACAAAAAATTGAAGGGAATTTGGTCACAGATGACAGGGTAAAAGAACATAAAAGAACTGAAAAGAATATAAAAGAACAAAAAGAAATAAAAGAAACAAAAGTTGATATAAAGAAGGAATTTGAAACTGTTTGCGAAGAACAAATGGTAACAGTACCAAGTGAAGAAGACTTGGGAGACTACCTACGAAGAGTTGGAAGAATGTAAACTTTTCACTTCAATTCCTTGGAATTCTCAAAAATTTTCAATATCTTTGCAATGTTAGTTCCAATGTCTTTTCATTTCTAGAAGTTTAACATAAGAACCCATTGGTTGCCGTAAGGTTTTACTTAAGATGCGCTTTCATTCATACATACATTCAAAAAATTTTCACCAATGGGTTCACTTTTTTCTTCAACTCTTTATCTTTTTCAAACTTTCATTATATTTATAATAAAAGACGATAAGACAAATGAGAGAAGAAACTTTTACAAATGAAGAATGGAGACCAATTGAGGGTTTTCCTCGCTATCAAATCTCCAACTATGGAAGGATAAGAAGTTATACCAATCCAAAGAAACCAAAGCTATTGAGACCATATCAATTGAACAACGGATACATGATGGTTCACCTCTCCAAAGGAAGTGATTGGGGAGCTAACGAGAATGAGTGTGTAAGGGTACACAAGTTGGTTGCGGATGCATTTATACCAAACCCTCAGAACAAGTGTCACATCAGACATAAAAATCTGAACAGAGGTGACAACAGAGCTGAGAATTTAATGTGGGTAACTCCAGAGGAGTCAGCAAATGACCCTATCTCAATTCAAAATAGATTGGCAGCAATTCCACAGAGAATTGAAAAGACTTCAAAACCAACTCTAGTGTATGACGAAAACTTTACACTGCTATCAGCATTCACTTCAACAGCGGAGGCAGCAAGACAACTTAATCTTCAACAAGGGAACATCGTTAACTGTTGCTCTGGTTCACTTAAACACTATAAACACCTCATATTCAGTTATACACCTCTCAATTCCAAGGAAGACAGAGAGAGAATACTTGAGGAAGGTGAACAAAAACGTATCAACAGACTTGAACAAGTGAATAAGGCATGTCAGAGGCTATATTGGAAGGACGTTGAGAAATCAAGGGAGAAATACAGACTCCAAGCAATGAAACGTAAGTATGGGAAGACCAAGGATAAACAGAACTGAGGAAGAAGTAAAGAAACTCAGACAACAGTATTACCAATACCATAGAGAGGAAATCTTAAAAAAGGCAAAGGAGCGAAGGGAAAAACCTTCAAATTCCAAGGAAAAAATCAAGACGGAAACAGCCTTTGAGAGCCTTTTAAACGAATGGAACGAACAACTATCAAGTAAACTACAAGAAAACGTCTCAGAATGGCTAGAAATAGCTCTAAACGAACAATTAATAATAAACAAGGCAATGTTAACCAATCAATATGAGAAGAAAGACAACGGTTTACTGCTACCAGCATAAAGAACTAATTGATACTGCAAACAGCATAAATGAAGCTGCAAAGCTATCTAACCTCTCAACCTATCTTGTTAATACAATACTCAATGACCAGACAAAATGTAGTAAACAAGGTTGGTTCTTCTCACTTGAGAAAGTTGAAGATGTGGATAAGATTCCAGACAAGAAAGAGGAAAAAACAAATAACCTTCAACGAGTCAATGATAACAAACTTGCAAAGGTCATTGGAAAACAAGCCTATGAGGTTCAACACCAAAACGGATTTGTAACCGATATTCCAAGAAGTCGAGAAGGAAAGAAGCAAAGACTTAAACAAATTATAGCAGTGCTCTGCAAAGACCGTTGGATGAAAATATCTCCATCAAGGGTTGCTTTGGAAAGACAAGGACTTAAAGAATTAATTGATTCTCTATGATATGTTTTCATGTTTTACATGAAGATTCGTTCATAATTCATTTTGAAGTATTTTTAATTAGTTATTTTATTTGTCTGGGTATGCCACTTGTGATAAGCAGCATACCCATCTTTATAAGAAAAGACATCAATGGGCAAAACCCATTTCTAAAATAATTCAACTAAAAACCATAACACATATGGACAAAGTAATTGAAAGGATTGTAAGAGACAATCCAACACTAGATGGCGCAGAAGTCATCACAACAACTGTCACAAGAGAAGACAGAACTAGAAAGCACTACTACATCTTCAAGGTGCATGGCGATACAATAGACTCAAGGACGAACATACCACTGCCTTTCAGCATAATCAGCAAGGAGAATGGCAAGGGACGCAACAGACACTACGTTGTGGTGGCAGTCATGATTGACGGATATGTTGTCATAGACTTGAACAAGGAACTCAGAATGGGTATGCTAGAGTTTGGAAAATATTTTACAGTTGATTACAAGGATGCTGAAGAAGTCGTTAAGTTCAAGCCAAGACCAAGTTTCCTTGACGAAATGATGGAGGAAAGTCTATGAGCACATTCGATGTAAATAAACAGGAAGCAGATGACTTCAAACTTCTCCAAAAACTCAATGATGATGTATTTCACCTCAATGATTTGGAAAGAAGAGTAGATAATACAGACAAAGACCCAATTGACGCAAGCGGAATGACAACTGATGGTAGGACAATAAACATTGAGATTAAATCAAGAGACCAAATATATCCATCAATGATGTGTGAGACACATAAGGCTTATTCGCTGCTAGATGAATGGGCTACATATAAAAGAGTTCCACTGTATGTCAATTTCTTGAATAACGGAAATGATGCATTAGTCTGGAATTTACTCACAATACCGCCAAATATGAAATATATGAAAATTGAGAGAACATTTTCAGACCTATATAAAGTATGGGAAAACCAATACAAAGTGTATTTCAAAACAAAAGCAGCAACTCACTACGTTATAAACAACGAAGGAAAATATGTAAAAAAGGGAAGCTAAACACTTCCCTTTAATCATTTAAGAACGAAACAGCATCAGCAATCTCCTTGTCATTCTGTAGTTGATGAATATATGTCGATATGGTATTTGCCGACCTTGACAATAACGATGCAGCACCCCTTACAGTTGCACCCTCACTGTTTAAATAAGCCGATGCAAACGAGTGTCTGGCTGTATAAAGCACAACCTTATCACAATCCACCAAAGGCTCTTCTAAGCCATTAATTACATTGGACTTGATAGTTTCCTCATTAATCTCTTGGAATGCTTCTCTAACCCATTTAATCGCTATCTCACCATACTTCTTAACCCTTCTCTGAATGGCATCACCAACAGCATCACCAATCACAGGATATACATAACCATCACTACCACTGAACCCCAAGAAATGCTCTAGCAATATAATACTGAACATATCCCTCTTCAACCGCACATTAACAACTGTATCAGTCTTCTTTCGCTTGAACTCCAACTTCCAATAATCAACACCATCAATCACTATCCTACTACAATCAGAAACCCTTAACCTTGCAACATCAGTAGGAGCTGAACCATTGAGATAAAAGCAAGCCAAGAACCAACATATACCCCACTCCTTACTAGTCCTCTTATGCAACCTATCCAATGCTCCATCCTTATATGTCCAACGTTTGCCATTCCTAACAGTAATCATATCCAAAAAGTATTCCTTCAACTTCTTGATATTAATAAGGTCAATGCAGTAATCCCTAACACCATCCTTGAACTTCTGAGTGAACTTGAATTCATTAAACGGATATTCACTAGCATCAACCAACTTCCTATCTATACCAAAGTTCCATACACTTGCAATGCAAGCACATATATCTCGCTTGGTACAATCAGACAAGCCAACTTTGTTGCCTCGCAGGGAATTATCATTCCCACCAACTGATAACCAACGAGTAAAGTCCTTGATGAAACCAACATTCAGCTCGTCAACAATGAAATCCTTCCTACCAATATATTCTGCCAACTTGCCATAAGCATACTTATAACGATTCACTGTCGATGTCTGCAAACGCCTATCAGACATCAACCTATTCATCACATCAATATAGACATTGGAATTGCCATTATAATCAACCCTATAATCCTCCAACAACATATTCGCTGTATAAACCTTACCATGAAACTCAAACTCATTCTTTCGCTGTATTACTCTGTTCTTGATGTCATACAACATCTTGTTCAATACAACAGAATTTGAATTGGAACGCTTAACAACTTCCCTCTTCGAATCCCAATCCTTCTGAAGACAAGAGACTCCACAACTTTTCTCTATTCGTCCCTTCCAACATACTACAATGTATATTGGGAACTCGGAATTTTTGTTCATTCGATTCATTTTTTGAACCAAACGAATCGATGCTGATGATAATTTGCTCATATGAAACAACGATTTATAAACCATTTGCAAAGATATGAAGAATATAATTAATACCAAAATATTAATTGAAATACAGTAATAGATTTATGAAGAATTAACACATTTTCTGTCTCACTTAAGTTCTCATATAAAGAAAAAATGTCTCAGATAAATATACTGGACAATTTACCACAACCCTTTATTTATCGATGTTTCAAGATTATATTTTATATAAGTGTATTCTCAGAAATGGGAGTTCCCTTTTTACTTTATATATCTGATAACTAATTACTTAGGAAAATATAATTTTTAAATGTCTCATTTAAACTCACATTTAAAGTGTGTGATATTTATATTAAATGAGATTATAGATTATGAACACATTTATTCTAATACTAGGATTTGGATGCATTATATTCCAACTCGATAGACTAACACAGCTAATTAAAGACAAACAATGAACGACCAAACAATATTCCTTAATTATATCAACGACAATTATTCTGATGTGGTATCCAAGCTTAAGATATTATCTGGTCAACGCAAACAAAGATTTGATGAAGACATATTCCATGAATCTATTCTCAGGTGTCATAAAGCAATTGAGAGGAAGGGGTGTCTCAATGATAAATCTCCTTATGGTATTGAGAGCTATCTTATAAGGAGTTACTTCAATCTTGTATTGGAGGTTAAACGTTCTTGTGCTCATTCCAAGAGGGATTTGAATTATAACAGTGATAACATTGGTACACTGTATGAGGATTATTATAACTCCAATAACACAGATGCAAGGATAAAGATTATAAATGATATGTACAAGGACTTCAGTGTGTTGTATATCATTATGTTGGTTGAACAGAACTTTGACCAAGAGCATTTGTATTTGTTCAAGATGAAGGAGTTGATACCAGACATGACATATAAGAAGCTTGCAGAGAAGACAAAGATGAAGGCTGTAAGACAGAAGGTTGTTGAGGTAAAGAACTGGTTGAAAGCTAATGTAACAAAGGAAATGATTAAGGAAGAATTCTTTTCAATTTATGGAGATTTAATTTAATCACTGGAACAAGGGGGGGTATGTATTACCTATATTACACCTATTTTTACAGGAATAAAAATAATAGGCGATTTTAAAAAAATTTTGATTATGATATTTGAATTCATGGCGGTTATTATAATATTCCTCATTATTAATTATGGGGCATATTGGATTACAGAGGTTAAGGGATTGCCAATATGGTTGCAGTATAAACCATTTGAATGTAGGATGTGTTTGACATTTTGGAGTTTAATTGGTATATATTCAGCTATTTGGGCAAGTTTCTCATGTTTAATCATAGGAGTGGTTGGTATATTATTGGCAATATTGAATGCTATTGCGATGTATATTGACCAGAGAAATAAGACAATAAAATTGTAATATTATGAAATGGACAAGTGATGATGTAAAGATGGTTGAGAAGTTCATCGAGATAAAGAACAAGGGTTATTACTGTGACGGTGGACAACTTACAGAGGTTTATAACAGAGTTTTGGAGAAGAGGGTTAATCCAACCAATTGTGGTAGTTGCATTAGGCAGAGGATTAATGAATTGGAAGAGGCTTTAAACCGTTTTAAGAAGCTCTCTGAGGAGCTTGAAGAGAAGGAGCAGACACCTATTAAGGAAGAGGAAAATAATGTTCTTACAGAGGCTGAAATAATGAAACAGAAGATGGCAAGGGTAAGGGCAGCAAAGATTAAGAAATAATGCCACAGAAGTTAAGCAAAGACCATATATATTCTGAGAGCAAGGGAAAGGTTAAGGGCAATTACAGATTGGATGAAGACCATTTATTGCCTTCAAAGCTCCAGAGGTACAAGAGGGGTGAGTCTTTTGCTGAGAGGGCAAGGAGCACATTGTTCAATCAAGCTGATGATGTGTTGGATGAGGTCTATTGTGACATATGCAACGGTGTTGCGAGGTCAGATATTGTCCAAAAGCTGATGAAGACCCAATATGAGAGCCAGAGTGGTCAGCAGAAGAACATGACTTACAGAACAGCCAATGAGTATTACAACTGTGCCTTGGATAGAATGCATTTCAACACTGACATTGAGCATGCCAGACTTAAGGATATATTCTATAATCGTTATGAATCATTGCTGGAGACAGCGATTAAGAAGGGTGATGTCTTCAATGCGAAGGGGGTATTGGATTCAATGGCAAAGATATTCCTTGGTATGGACAAGCAGCAGAACAATATCCAGATAAACAACAACAAGGATGGCATTACCATTCATTTTGGTTTCACCAAGGATGAGGATAATGAAGATAAGGAAGAAGAGCAAGAATACGAAGAGATAAATGAGGGTTAATTTCGATATAAAGTTAACGAAGAAACAGCAAGAGGCTTATAATCTAATACATGATGAGAAATGCAGATTCTTGATTGCAAGATGGAGCAGACAGTGTGGGAAAACCATTTTTGCCGAGGTTATGCTCATAGAGTACCTTTGCAAAGCTAATACCTTCAATGCATACATATCACCAACATTCTCTCAAGGTAAGAAGGTGTTCGCAGAGTTGAACACATTATTGGAGGGTAGTGGGATTATCAAGAAGAGCAATGCTGCTGACTTAAGGATTGATACAATATATGGTTCAAGTCTCAAGTTCTTCTCAATGGAGAGTCCAACGGCAATCAGAGGTAATACAATCAGTGGGATATTGGTATTGGATGAGGCAGCGTTCTTCCCAGTGCAACTTTCAAGTGGTGAAGACCCTTGGTATAACGTTATATATCCAACGATAAAGGCAAGGAAGCCAAAGGTATTGGTTATTTCGACACCATGTGGAAGACAAGGGTTGTATTATGACTTGTATTTGAAGGCATTTAATCACCAGAAGGGGTATAGGGAGCTGACAGCTACCATATATGACGATGAATTGACCACCAAGGAGGAGATTGAGGAGATAAAGAAGGGTTATCCACCACTTGCGTTTAAGCAAGAGTTTGAGGTTGAGTTCTTGGATAACGCATTAACTGTGTTTCCAAACTTCGAGAACTGTTTTGATGGTCATTATGAGAAGGGAAAGTGTTGGATTGGCATTGACCCTTCAAGTGTTGGTGAGGATAATACCATTGTTTCGATTATCAATAAGGATAATCAAGTAAAACAGATTAAGGTTGATGGCACACTTGACCAGAAATATGCAAAGATTGCCCAAATTGTGAACAAATTCAATCCAGTAGCGACATATATTGAGAATAACAGCATTGGAGAGGTGATGGCAAATGAGATTAGGAAGAAATTGTACAGAAAATCGAACTTTTATACGTTCACAACGACAAATGAGAGCAAGAAGCAGTATATTTCTCTTCTTTCACTCGCTATTGCTAACGGTGAAATCCATTTTGAGAAGGATAACAAGCTATTATACTCAGAATTGAGCACATTCACCTTCAAATTGACGAAGGGAGGCAACATAACGTATGCTGCAAGGGATGGTTATCATGATGATACGGTTACCAGCTTGGGAATTTGTCTTCAATGCAGAGAGGATTTTCAGTATAAGCCAATAAATAAGGGTAATTTCATAAGGACAAAAGCAAAATTATTTTATTAATGGAAGAGATTATAGATTACGGACAATGGGTTGTTCCAACAAAATGGGAAGATGTCACATTGAAGCAGTTTCAAGACATTGAGAGGTTCTATGAGGACAAGGATGAGCATTTTGACGTTAGGGAGGTATTGCATATCTTCACCAATAAGGGAATTGATGAGATAAATGCATTGCCACTTGAGTTCTTGGAAGAGATTATGTCCAAGATGGTGTTCTTGCAAGAGAAACCAACAGAGAAGAAGCCAACCAATTCGATTGAAATCAAGGGTGAGAGGTACACAATCCATACAGAGAACAAGCTTAAGGTGGGGGAATATGTTGCAGCAGACACAGCATTGAAGGGTGACAAGCACAATTATGCTGCAATTATGGCAATTCTCTGTAGGAAGGATGGTGAATTGTATGATTCCAAGTTTGAGAATGAGGTATTGGAGGATAGAATCAAGATGTGGGAAGGAGTACCAGTGACTGAGATATTGCCATTGATAGGTTTTTTTTTCGAGCTTTACATAACATTGCAGATGCCTACCCTATTGTCTTCCAAGGTAATGGAAGCCATAGACCTCACTCGCAAGGATATAGAGACTTTGCGAGCAAATGGGGAAATATCAAAACGTTATATGAAATCGCAGATGAAAAAATTGAGAAAGTTGGAGAAATCTATCAATTCTATCTAAGTGATTATCTCCAATTCTTGTCATATCTCATTGACAAGGGAGAAGCTGAGAGACAAGAGGATGAATTTCAAGAGACATTAAGGAAAGCAAAGAGTAAGGGAAGACATTAATCTTCCCTTTTTTCGTATGACCATTTAAAACCTTTATAAGTTTTTAATCTTCCGTAGTGTGAACAACAAGCCCATATGTTTGACACCAAATAATTGTTCTTTCTTGCAGCATCGCCAATAGAATCATATACAGCTACCAATGTTCCATCAAGAGAGTATTGGTATACCTTTCGTTTTGATGGTTGTGCTTTAATCATTCTGTCTTTTGCGACTTCAAAGTTACTATTTTCCTTGTGTGTACACCAGCGAAGGTTCTCGACTCTATTATCTTGGCGATTACCATTGATATGGTCAACACAAGGTAAGTTCTGCGGATTTGGTATAAAAGTTTCTGCTACAATGCGATGTATTAGTTCGTTTTTACTTCCTCTACCAAAGGTGCAGAATAAGTAGCCATTTGGGAATTTACCACCTTTAAGTACTTTCTTACTGTTTAACGAATAGATTTTTCCAGTACTTGAAACCAAGTAATTTTCTTTAATTTTTTTCCAAATAACCATAAGAGTTCATGTTTAAGCAAAGATATAAAAATTATTTTAAATTTCAAAATCAAATGATTAAAGATTTAGTAGAAATATTCAAAAACATATCTTTGAGACATAAGAATGTGAGAACATTTAGGTATCAGAATGATATGCATAACAATGCACAGAACAATCACAAGACATATCAAGTGTACTTGGATACTGTTTCTTTGCATCAGTTGAACATCACAACCAATATTTTCACAAGTTCATTTGAGTTATATATACTCTCACAACCAGATGGTACAAGTGGAAACACAATTGAGGATGTACAGAACTATGCATTTACCATTGCCGTAGACATCTTGGGGGCATTGGATAATTGGGAAGACTACAAGGGAGTTCTTTCAATCCATGATTATTCAATTTTAACTGTGAGCGAATATAGTGATGATAATTCAAGTGGCGTTAAGCTTTCAGTCATTCTTGAGACTCCTTCACCATTGAATTTGTGCTCACTTGATGACAACTTCAACGATGAGCCTTATGAGGATGAACCAGACCATGAGATTGACGTTGATGAGGATGAGGTTGGAGACATCGACATAACACCAATAACGCTTCCAAGAAATAGGATTTGCTAATGAATGTATCAAGTATCGTAATGGAGTTCTCCAAGGACATCATGGCATTGGTTAGGATGGTGATGGAGAGTAATGTTGGAATCAACTCTAAGGTTGGTGTCAACACTCTCGTTAATTCCAATATTTATAAAACCTTATCTGTAAGGGCTACCAATGATGGTGACTTGATATTTGACATTATCCTTAATGATTATCTTGTGTTCATTGAGAATGGGCGTAGGAAGGGAGCGAAGATGCCTCCAGTTGAACCAATTGTTAGGTGGTGCAAGCAGAAGGGCATTCCCACTGACAATTCAACCATATATCTGATAAGGAGAGCGATTTCAAGGGATGGAATCAAGGCTAGACCATTCATGGCTCATGTGATGGAGGAGATTGACAGTGAATGGGATGGTGTAGCAGATGAGTTATTCAATAAAATAATGGAAGAGATAGATAAATTCTTTAATTCATAATGGCAACAATAACATATAACAATAGAAGTACAGCTAGTGCTTCCAACTTAATCACTTTCACTGATGTCCCAAACATCTTGAAGGTTAGTGACACCTACAGTGGTAACAAGCAAGTTATATCATTGATATTCAATGGTAATTTGAGCAGTGTAACACCTCCAAATGGTTATTGGACAATCACAATTCAAGGTGAGAGCATTACAAGTGTTGGCAGCTTCAGCAATGCTGTTAACAAGAATTTCTTTGTCAGTCCAAGTAACAACTCCACTGCTGCAAGTGTTGCAAGGGCATTGAGGAATTGTTCTTCCATCATTGCTAATTACACTGTGGAGCATAGTGGAAACGAGGTTGAGTTGGTCGCAAGGGAGATTGGTAATTTCCAGACATCGGTTGACAGTGACATATCAACCACATATTTGACAAGAACCATTGCTCAAGGAAGCAGTTCTTCAAGTCTTTATGGGTGCAAGGTTGATGTTGATGTTATGCATGGCAACGAATACCTTACCACACTTGAGAAGAACTACTATAAGGGTGAATGTGCATTTGACATGTCACCAGTGCTGACAACGTTTGCTGAGAGGGGAAAGACAGAGCCTTATTCATTCATCATATCTACAATTAACCAGAGTGGAGAGTACAGCGAGCTTGGTAGGACATCTACCAACTACATTACCCAAGGTTATATGGTTAACCAAGGAAGGAAGTACATACCACTTGGAAGCAGTACAGTTGTGGCACAGAACTATTCAAGGGGTACTGAGAAGGAGCAGAGCAACAATACATTACTCTATGTCTATGGAAGCTCAATACCATTCTCATACTATTCTACCAACAATACATTGGCAATTGACATTCATTACTTGAACAGCGCATATGAGAGCGTTGGAGGTGCAGATTACAACTACACCAAGACATCAAGTGACTTGTTAGCTAATACTGACATACCATTGTCAAATACATTGCTAAGAGACTCATTCTATGTGGATATTGAGATTGAGCAGACTGGTGAGACCATCCGTTATAACGTCATTAAGCCTATCAAGGCTGCTGAGTACTATCAAAGAATCCTTTGGAGGAATTCATATGGTGGTGTATCGTTCTTCGATTTCACTGGGCAGAAGACTGAAACAAGGGATTTGGACGTTGAGACCTATCAGAAGAGCATATTTGACTATTACACAGACCCAAGGAATGAGTTGGAGAAGGTGTATGATAACAAGGTCAAGTACACTGTAACATTGAAGTCTCATTTGTTTGAGAATGATGGAAAATATGTATTCAATGACTTATTGCAGTCACCAGAGGTATGGACTGAGAGGAATGGTGAACAGTATGCAATCATCATCGATAGTGTCAATGTTGACGAGACTGACAGAAACAACATATTTGAGGCAACGGTTAAGTTCCACTACTCACAAGAACCTTCACTAATCTAATAAATTAATATTATGGTTTACAAAGAGCATTTAATTGAGCTTTGGGTTAATGGTAACAAGGTTGAGCTTGAAGACCAAGAATCAATAAACATGAGGTTTAACAATGTATTGTATGACCCAACCAAGATTTCAAGCAACCAAGCTGAGTACTCATTTGAGTTTGAGGTTCCAGCGACACCAAAGAACAACATTATATTTGATTATGCGAATAATCTTTCAAAATTGAATAAGTTCCATCAGCGTTACAATGCGGAAGTATATGCTGATGGTACTGTGATATTCAGTGGTACAATCACAATAAATGGGTTTAAGGACAAGAGGTACAGCCTTAATCTTGTATCAGTGAAGGTATATTCTCTTGATGATATATTTGGTGATATGACCATGAACAAGATTAACAATTGGAAGATTGACTTTAATGGAGTTCCTACCATTAACGAGTTAAATTCCCAACTTGATACTGAGGTTGTCTTTCCTTTGGTTTCATATGGTGTTTTCCAAAAGAATCCAATAGTCAAGGATGAGATAAGGAACGAATACACATCAAAGTATGACATTGATGAATACACCAAATTCTATGTGGAGGATTTCTACCCAAGTCATAACATGTTGGCAACTGTAAAGCATGCTTTCGAAAGCAAGGGGTATACAGTCGTTGGTGATGCATTTGCCAATACATATCTCAAGAACATCTATATGTCAGTCAACCTTTCTGATGGTCAAGACCCAACCTATAACCTTGGGAACAAGTACTTTGGTGAGGTTTCCATGAATGTCAATTGGCAGACACCTTCAAGTGGTACACCATACACACAAAACCTTAAGTTCCCTTATTGGAGAGCTGGAGGTGTTTACCAACC
>CALAEX010000008.1 GCA_937891165.1 uncultured Lachnospiraceae bacterium
AAATTAGAATCTACCATAAGAATCGTTGCTTCCTCATCCGAATACTCTCGAATTAAAACAGGCAATTCTGTCTTTCCTGCCTGTTCGGAAGCATACGTTCTCCGATGCCCTGCAATTAACTCATATCCACCTTCTGCTCTTGTTCTTACAATCGCTGGAACTAACACACCATATGTTTGAATACTTTCGATTAACTCTTGCATCGCTTCATCTTCCACTACTCGAAACGGATGATTTGGAAAGGGATATAATTCACTCAATGCCACCATCTTTATCTGTTCTGTAGCACTGTCCTGACCTTCTCCACTACCAAATAAATCTTCATAACTATCTAATTTGATTTTTCCTGCACTTCGTTTTCCAATAGTACTACTCTTACTACTCATTTGCGACTACCTCCTTCGCTAAAGAAAGATAAGCAGTCGCAACCTTTCCTTTTGGCTCGTGCGTAAAAATACTAATACCTTCTGCTGAAATCTCCGCAGCTCTTACGGACATAGGAATCGGACTTGCAAATATTTTTATCTTACTTCCATATACTTCTTGTAACAGTTGTTGAATATCTCTTGCATAATTGGTTCGATTATCCACCATCGTCAATAAAATACCCTCAATAGCTAAACTAGGATTGATTTGTCGCTTTACTTTACCAATCGTTTTAATCAACTGTTGCAACCCTTTGACTGGTAAGTAGGCAGCTTGTACAGGAATTAAAACACTATCAGCACACGCAAACGCATTGATAGTCAACATCCCAAGGGAAGGCATACAATCAATTAAAATATAATCATAAGACTCCTTTACCATAGCAACATACTCAGCTAAAATCCGTTCTCTACTCATTACATTCACTAAAGAAACTTCTAAACCTGAAAGTTCAATGTTACTTGGTAATAAATCCACTCCTTCTGCATGATGTAACAGACCTTCCATTGGTTCTACTACTTCATCGTTGATTAACTTACCCATTATCGTAGCTAATGTCACTTCTAATCTATCTGGTTCTGCATATCCTAAACTTGCTGTCAAACTGCCTTGTGCATCTGCATCTATCAATAATACTTTCTTTCCCTGTGTTACAAGCCCTACTCCTAAATTACTCGTGGTAGTTGTTTTTCCAACGCCACCTTTTTGATTTGCGATTGCTATTACTCTACACATAACTTTTTATCCTCCAAATTTAATCAGTCATTTTTGTTCTTTTTTCTACTTCTGCATATACTCTGTAATATTTATTTGTTCCTTTATTGGTATAAAGCTCGGAGATTTGCAAAACATGGAGTTGTTTACTTCTATTCAAAAACTTAGTAAACCATTTAATATCATTTTTCGTTCCCATTAGTCTTACTTTTAACATTCCTTTCCTCCTGCTCCTATAATTCTTGTATTTTCTACGAATCTTTCTATCTTTCTGTAACTATTTTGTTTTGATATTACCTATTCTAAAATTTATACTCTTTTTTGTATTTTTCTTAATTTCAAACCATACACCAATGCTATACAAAATACTCTCATACACTTCAACAAATACTGAATGTAAACTCGGTTATTTTCTTTTTTCCTAAAAGTTACTGTTTGAGTAATTAGCTCCATCTTTGCACTTAACGCTGTGTTTAACATTTTCCTACCTCCTGTTATTAAAAATAAAAAGGCACTCCTTATCAGAATGCCCTATATAAAAAATAGGGACACTTACATTTAAGCATCCCTATAATCTATCTCTATATGATAGTTCTCTATTCACTTTCATTGTCAGGATTTTTTGTGTTCCCACAACCGAGGTCTAATGCTACAACCACTGTTATTTTTCTCACAAGTTCTTTTTGCTTATGATTCTTGTCTACATAAACAAAACTAAAAAAGTCTACAAAGTGCGTAAATTCAAGCATTTCTAGGTATTTGTGTTTTGTAGCAACACCACAGTCTCCACATGCCCACTATGTCCAAATTGATCCACAGGGCACACTTTCCCTACCTGATATCCTCTCCCCTGCAAATATTTCACATCTCTTGCGAGTGTTGCTGGGTCACAGGATACATACACAATCCGTTCTGGTTGCATCTTCACTATCGTATCGAGCAAACTTTCTTCACAGCCTTTTCTTGGTGGGTCAACCACTATAACATCTGCCTGCATTGTTCCATTACTTTCTTTATACTTTTTAGGCATAACATCTTCTGCTGCCCCTACGAAAAATTCTGCATTTGTAATTCCATTAATGATTGCATTATTTTTTGCATCGTCAATGGCTTGTGGAATAATTTCCACGCCATACACTTTCCCCGCTTTTTTTGCTAAGAATAAAGAAATGGTTCCGATACCACAATACAAATCCCATACAATTTCATTTCCATTTAAATTAGCATATTCTAATGCTTTTTCGTATAATTTTATGGTTTGTTTTGGATTTACTTGGTAAAAAGAAAGTGGTGATATTTGATATTTAATATCTCCAATATAATCCGTAATATATGTTTCTCCATACACTGGAAGTATTTCATTTCCAAGAATTACATTCGTTTTCTCTGTATTGATATTCAAACAAAGACTTTTTAATACATATCCACCTTGTCCCGAACTGTCTTTAAAATTTTCTACGACAACTTTCACTTTTTCTACTAATTCTTTTATATGAGGAAATTTTCTTCCATTTATAATAAGGCATACCATTACTTCTCTTGTCTTAAATCCTACTCTAGTTAAAATATGGCGAAGTAACCCTTTCCCTGTTTCTTCCTCATAAGCAGAAATCTGATACATTTTCATAAAATCTCTAATCACAGGTAAAATTACTGTATTCACAGGTTCTTGAATGGCACAGTCCATGCATTCAATAATGTTGTGACTATGTCCTGCATAAAAGCCCATGATTGGATTTCCTTGTTTATCCATTCCAACAGGATATTGTGCCTTATTTCTATAATAAAAAGGTGTTTCCATGCCAATAATTGGTTCTATGACTTGTTCTATTTCTTCTACTGCCATTCCACCAATACGTTGTAAGCAATTCTTTACTTTATCTTCTTTATAAGCAAGTTGTCTTTCATAGGATAAATGTTGCAATTGACATCCGCCACATTTTCCTGCTACTGCACATTTTGGTTCTACTCGGTCAGAAGATGACGTAAACAATTCTTCTATCTTAGCATACCCATATGTTTTCTTGGCTTTTAGCACTTTTACCTTTGCCACATCGCCTACCACAGCACCTTTTACAAAGAGGGTATAGCCATCCACTTTGCCAATACCCTCACCATCATTCCCTATATCTTCTATTTCCACAACTACAATTTGATTCTTTTCCATTTTTAACCTATCTCTCTAAAATGATTCACTTGTTTTTCGTACATTTGTATCAAATAATTTTTGGAATCCAAGCCATCCTTTTTCTTGTGTTCCCTGCAATAATTCTGTCATTGTTTCTAGTTTTGCATCCAAATTGTCTGCCATACTAAGTGCCAATGCTTCCACAATAGAAGGTTTTTTTGGTGAACCATATTCTAATTCTCCATGATGTGCCAAAATACAATGCAACAATTCATTTTTTAATTTTTCTGGAAATTGTGGTATTTCGTCTATCATTTTGCTAAGCATTTCTGCTCCTAAATAAATATGACCTAACAATTGTCCTGCATCCGTATAATCATTCTCTGGAAATTTAGACAACTCCTCTACTTTTCCGACATCATGAAACATTGCGGCTGTCAAAAGCAAATCTCGATTCACAATTGGATAATTTTTCGCAATATAATCACAAAGTCTTGTAACACTTACTGTATGCTCTAATAATCCACCAATAAATCCGTGATGTACTGCCTTTGCCGCAGAATGATTGACAAATACTTTTGTAGCTGTCTTATCCTCTAGAAAGTAACGTTCTGCCAAAGTACGAAGATATTCATTTTTCATACTTTTAATATACCCTGTCAACTCTTGATATAATACTTTAATATCTTTGTCAGTAGACGGCATATATTCTTTTGGGTCATATTCTCCTTCATGACATTTATGAACTCGACGAATATTCATTTGTAATGCACTTTGAAAACTTACAATTTGTCCATCTACACGAATATAATCCATCGCTTCAAAATGGTCAATGCCCGGGCCTAAATCCCATACTTTTCCATCTATCGTACCACTTTTATCTTGTAATACTAAAGAATAATAATTTTTTCCTGTTTTTGTTTGCAATGCTTGCTTACTTTTACAAAAATATGTTTCTGATAACATATCTCCTTCTCTCAAATCTTTTAAATATCTCATAGCTATCCTCACTTTTTAAAATTTTCTAATTATTTTTTTTCTTCTAATTTTATTCTTACTTGTTTAGTAGAACTTTTATTTTCTGATACACTAATAAAATCTACCTTTGTAACATACCCCACACTAAATTTAGAAATAACTTCCATGAATTCCTTTATTCCTTCTACACTAATTTTATCAATTCCAACAATAATATCTCCCGGTTTAATACCCGCCTTCATTGCAGGTGAATTATTTTCTACCTTAGTTACATAAATACCTTTATAATCCCCTGATACGTTTAAAATGGCATCAGATTCCCTCTCTTCCCATGGAATTTTCGTTTCCTTAGAAAAATCATATCCTGTAATTCCAAACATCACATTTTTCCAAGGGTTCAATAACCCTTCTAACACACTTGTAATCTCGTTTAACTTAATTACAGTACAAACTCCTTTCAGAATCTCATTTTCATAGGCATGAGTTATCATCCCCATCACTTCACCATCTAAATTAAAAATAAATCCATTCCCATTTTCATAGTCTGTAATGTCTATAGTAAAATAAGATAGCACTCCGTCCGTCACAAATATAGTATCTCCTAAACTATTTACCATTCCTTGTTCTATAGAATTTTTATACCCATTTGGTGCGCCTAATGCAATGACAGGTATTCCCATCTCGATATCACCTTCCATAAATTTAGCAAACTCTATTTTATTTAATGTTCTTTGTGAAATATATTTCGTACTTACTGCAATTATAGCCAAATCGTATGCGGAAGCTTTCGAATAAATTCTCCCCGGAACCTCCAAATTTCCCAAGGATACCATAATGGAGCTATTTTCTGAAAACTTTCTTACATCTGCTAAAATTAATAAATCATCTCCATCCTCTGCAACAATTAACCCAGTGGTCCATTTTTTCACTTCATATGGTTCTTCAAATACCCCCACACTTTCTTCTATTATTTCTATCATTGTAATACAAGGTGATACTTCATCATATACTTTACGAAGTTCTTCATACTTTTGCAAAAGGCTATTTTGTTCCTTTTCTATCGTTTTATCAGTATCTGTAGTAGAGGGAGATTCTATTGGTGTTACATAATTTAATTCTATTGTTTTCCGTTCTTCTATTCTAAATAAATTTCGCAAAAACTCATCCGAAGTCAAAAACACCCACCTTGCAACAAAACCAAATACAACTGCCATAACAATTACAACACCAAGTGTTTCTAATCTTGCTAGCCATTTATTTTTTTTCTTTGGAATAATGATTTCATTGATAAACTCATAGTTTTTTTCCTTTTGTTCTTTTTCCATATACCTATCTCCTTCAAAAAGAATCTCCTGTGAAATTCTTTTTCCATTACTATGTTATCTTTGGCAAGGAAAAAACAAACTCTGTTTCCACACCTTCTGTACTAGCTACTGAAATAGTTTCTCCATGGGCTGTAATAATTTCTTTTACAATTGCTAAACCAAGTCCTGCTCCTTTTTTATCTTTTCCTCTTGATACATCTACTTTATAAAAACGATTCCAAATTTTATCCATACAATCTTTTTCAATTCCAATTCCATTATCCTTTATGGAAATTACTACTTTGTTCCCCTTCTCTTCTGTTGTAATATGTATGGAAGAATTTGGATTACTAAATTTTATTGCATTATCCATTAAATTATATACTACTTGTTGAATTTTTTCCATGTCCGCATAGACTAATTGTTCCTTTTGCGAAAATACTAAATTCAACATCAATTTCTTCTTTTTAAATGTACCTTCAAAACTCATAGCAATCTGTCGAATCATTTGATTCACATCAAACTCTGATTTATATAAAATAATTCCATCCTCAGAACCATTTAATTGCAAAAGATTTGATGTCAATTTTGTCAAACGTTCTGTTTCAAAAATAATAACATCCAAATACTTATCTTGCATTTCGACTGAAATTGTCCCATCTTTCATTGCTTCCACATAGCCTTTAATAGAAGTTAATGGCGAACGAAAATCATGAGATATATTGGAAATAAATTTTCGTTGAGCATCATCTGTACTTTTTAATCGATTCCCCATATACTGAATGCTTTGTACTAACTTCGGATATTCTTTGAGACTATCTAATTGTGGTAGTTCTTTAAAGTTTCCTACAGAAATTTGTTTCACCACTCCCGTTATTTTGTTTACAGGAATGACAGCAAACCAATACACAAACAGCAATACAATGGCTAATATTGCTAAAAATACGACATATAATAGTTCCAAAACATCCATATATCCCTTAACATCCTCTTGTATCACACTATCGGAAACAGACATTACTAAATATCCCCGATTTTCATAATAATGAATGATTGGAAGAATCGTACAAAGAGCTGGTTCTGACATAATTTCTGGAAAATATACATCTTCTCGAAAAGGCGATTCAAAAAAGTATAGGTCTGTTTCTCTTATATTGAATAATGCTCCTATTTCTTGAGAATCTGTTACAATAACTCCAACATTGCTTACTAACCAAATTCTTATTCCATACATCTCCTCTAGTGTTTTTGTAGTATTCGATACTTCTATCTGTTGTAGCATTGTTTGATATTGATAATCATTCCTATAATAATAGTCCATCAAATAGTTTGCTGAAAATGTAGTTACGGTTCGATATAAATCCTCTTTTATTTGGGCAACTACATTTTTTTCTGCTATCCTTAGTCCTACCGTTTCCAATAAAATAAATAAAATGATTGTAATTGTTAAAAATAACACAATTAACTTTGATGCTATAGAGTTTTTCATTCTTCTATCACCTCAAACTTATAGCCAATCCCCCATACGGTAGCTACTTTCCAATTTTGTCTATCCTTAATTTTCTCACGCAAACGTTTTATATGGACATCTACCGTTCTTGTATCTCCAACATACTCATAATCCCAAATCTGACTCAACAATTGTTCTCTAGTAAATACTTGATTTGGATGAGAGGCAAGAAAATATAATAATTCTAATTCTTTTGGTGTCATTTCCATTACCATTCCACGATATGTTACAGAATACTTATTTAAATTCACGATTAAATCTGGATATTGTATGATTTCTCCTTCTTGACTCACTGGCTGTTCTACTGTTATTATTTCTACTTCCTCTTTTTCGGAATGAAATCTTCGTAATACTGCCTTTACTCTTGCTACTAATTCTTTAGCATCAAACGGTTTAATTACATAATCATCTGCTCCAAGTTCTAATCCAAGTACTCTATCGAACACTTCTCCTTTTGCAGATAACATAATAATTGGGATAGAGGATGTCTTACGAATTGTTCGACACACCTCGTATCCATCCACAATTGGAAGCATTAAATCTAGTACAATTAAATCTGGCTGAAATTCCGTAAATTCTTTAATTGCTTCTCTTCCATCCTCTACTATTTTTACTTCAAAACACTCTTTTATTAAATATAAAGAAACTAATTCTGCAATATTTCTATCATCATCTACAATTAAAATCTTTTGTTTTTCCATCCTACGAATCCCCTAATATCTTAGTTTAGATGCAGTAACTAATAGTAGTTCTGTTGCAAAATATAATCAATATAAGAGATATCTATTTTGCAACAGCTCTTTATTTAAACTCTACAATGGTTACTCCTTGGTCGCCTTCTCCAAATGCACCTAAACGATAGCTTTTTACATACTTTAATTTCTTTAAATGAGCATGTACTGCCTCTTTTAATGCTCCTGTGCCTCGCCCATGAATTACTGTTACTTGAGATAAATGAGAAAGATAAGCATCATCTAAGTATTTATCTAACTCTGGCAAAGCTTCGTCCACTCGCATTCCAATTAAATTAATATCTGTACGAATATTCATCGCTTTACTCATTTTAATTTTACCGCTTTGTGTATTTTTGGACTTATCTTCTTCTTTTTTCTCTCTACTAATCCATTGGATATCTTTTTTATTTACCTGTGTCTGCATGAGTCCCATCTGAACAGTCAAATCGCCCTTTGCATTTGGCAAGGAAACTATTTTTCCTTCGAGATTAAAACTTAAGACAAGTACAACATCTCCAATCGCAAGTTCTTTTGTCTCAGCAGAATTTTGGTTGCTCTTTTTACGCACTGCCAACTTTTTATCTTTTTCCCCAAGTTTTTCTCTGAGAGCACTTCTTTCTTGCTCCATTTCACGATTATTTCCAGAAACACCCCATTTATTAAACTTCTTAATGGTTTCATCCGCATAATCTTTCGCATTTTGTAAAATATCTCTTGCTTCTTCATTTGCTTCTCGTAAAATTCTCTCTTTTGCAGCATCTAAACGGTCATACTTTTCCGTCAAACGTTTCTTTAATGTTTCGATTTCTGCTTTATATTCTTCAATTTGGCGTTTTTCTTGTTCCATCGCAATACGACGTTCTTCCAAACTAGAAATCAAATCTTCAAAACTTTGGTCATTCGAGCCAATATACTCTTTTGCTTCTAAAATAATGTCATTGGCTAACCCTAATTTAGAGGAAATCGCAAATGCATTACTCTTTCCAGGAATACCAATCAATAAACGATATGTTGGTCGAAGTGTTTCTACACTAAATTCACAACAAGCATTAGAAACTCCCGGTGTTGATAATGCATATACTTTTAATTCACTGTAATGCGTTGTAGCTACAGCTCTTGTTCCACGACGGTGTAAATTGGATAAAATCGCCATCGCAAGTGCTGCACCTTCGGTTGGGTCTGTTCCTGCACCAAGTTCGTCAAATAAGCAAAGAGAATGCTCATCTGCCTGTTGTAAAATTTTTACTGTATTTGTCATATGAGAAGAAAAGGTACTTAAACTCTGCTCAATACTTTGCTCATCTCCAATATCTGCAAATACTTCTTCAAAAACAGAAAGCTCTGAACCATCAAATGCAGGAATATGAAGTCCTGCCTGTCCCATTAACGTAAATAAGCCTACTGTCTTTAATGTTACCGTTTTACCACCTGTATTTGGTCCAGTAATCACAAGCAAAGTAAATTCATCCCCCAAATAAATATCAATCGGAACAACTACTTTTGCATCAATGAGTGGATGTCTTCCTTTTTTAATATTAATATAACCTCGATTATTAAAAACAGGTTCACTTGCTTTCATCGCTTTTGCTAACGAAGCTCTTGCAAAAATAAAGTCCAGTTCCACTAAGGTATTGATGTTATATTTTAATTCTTCTGTATGAAGCCCTGCCTGTGCACTTAATTCTGCTAAAATCTTTTCGATTTCTTTTGCCTCTTTTAACATCAATTCACTTAATTCATTATTTAATTTTACAACAATGGCAGGCTCCATAAAAATCGTAGAACCTTTTGCCGATTGGTCATGAATTAATCCATTAAATTGTCCTTTATATTCTTGCTTTACTGGCAAACAATAACGACCATTTCGCATTGTAACAAGGTTATCTTGTAACATTCCTTTTGTTTCTTGAGAATTCACAATACTATTTAATTGGTCTCTAATTTTATCACTTGTGATTTTCATTGCACGACGCACACTTTTCAACCCAGGACTTGCATCATCTGCAATCTCCTCTTCTGATAAAATGCATCGCATAATTTCATTATTTAAAACAGAAAGTGGCTCTAACATAGAAAAACGCTCAGATAACGAATCCTCTTTTTGTTCTTCACTAATTTTACCACCATAATTTTTTACTCGAAGAGTTGCTGTCAGTACAGAACTGATTTTTAACAACTCTCCCGCAAGTAAGGCAGAACCAACTTCTAATAATTTCAATGCACCACGAATTTCTGGTACACCATTAAATGAAAGACTTCCCTTTTGATAAATTCTCTGAAGGGCATCTCTCGTTTCTTGTTGCATCGTCTGAATTACGTTAATATCTGTTTGTGGCTTTAGTTGAGCACACAATGTCTTACCCATTTCAGAACCAGCATATCGTTTTAATTGTTCTATAATTTTATCAAACTCTAGCGTTTTTAATGCACGCTCATTCATATTATCTAACCTCTCTATCTAACCTACACAAGCATCCTTAGACAGAAGTTTCTTGATACGCTTCACTCCAGTTATGACGGTGCAATGCTCCCTTTGTATTCATTCCCCCAAACTGGTTTTGTCGCAATGCCTCATATAACATAATTGCAACCGAATTGGAAAGATTTAAAGAACGAATTTCTCCAATCATTGGAATACGCACCGAAGTTTCGGGATATTTTAATAAAATCTCCTCTGGAATACCCGCACTTTCTTTTCCAAACATAATATAATCATCTGGACCATACTCAACTTCTGTATAAACGTTTTCTGCTTTTGTGGTTGCCATATAAATTTTTGCTTTTGGATTTTTCTCCAAAAACTCCTCAAAATTCTCATATACTGCAAGGTCTAAATCCTTCCAATAATCCATACCTGCACGACGAACCGCCTTATCACTAATATCAAACCCCAATGGCTTAATTAAATGCAACTTCGTCCCCGTCGCCACACAAGTACGACCAATATTCCCCGTATTTGCCGGAATCTCCGGCTCTAATAACACAATATTCATGTCATTACTCCTATCAATATTTCTCAACTTAATTACCTTATGCAGAAGCCTTACTCTTTTTTGTATCTAGTACGGACCGTTTAGAAACGTCAGTACTTAACGAGGTTTTCCACGAGTTTAGTACTGCTACGTTTCGCCACGAGCGAAAGCGTGTCCGAACAGATACAAAACAGAGTAGGCTTCCAAAATAATAAAATTATTCTACTACTTTATGACGACGTACGAAAGTTTCGATACGGTCTAAGGCTATTTTTAAATTTTCAATGGAATATGCATAAGAAATACGAAGGAATCCTTCTCCACAATCCCCAAATGCTGTCCCCGGAACAACTGCCACTTTTTCTTCTTTTAACAAAGCATTTGCAAACTCATCAGAAGTCATTCCAAAATCTTTAATACATGGGAATACATAAAATGCTCCTTTTGGCTCAAAACATGGCATACCCATTTCATTCAATCTTGTCACAAGATAACGACGACGTTGGTCATAAGCTTCTCTCATCATAGCAACGTCATCATCGCCATTTTTCAATGCCTCTACTGCTGCATACTGGCTTGTTGTTGGAGCACACATAATCGCAAATTGATGGATTTTTATCATTTGGTCAATAATTTCCTTTGGTCCTACAGCATAGCCAAGTCTCCATCCTGTCATAGCATACGATTTAGAAAAACCATTGATAACAATGGTACGCTCCTTCATACCTGGCAAAGAAGCAATGGATACATGGTCTTGACCATAGGTTAATTCAGAATAAATTTCATCTGAAATGACAAATAAATCTTTTTCTATTACCACTTCTGCAATTTCTTCTAAGTCTTTTCTTTCCATAATACTTCCTGTTGGATTATTTGGAAATGGCATAATTAGCACTTTTGTTTTTTCTGTAATACTATCTAGTAACTCCTGTTTTGTTAAACGAAATTCATTCTCTGCCTTTAATTCAATAATCACTGGTACTCCATCTGCTAAAGTTACACATGGCAAATAAGACACATAACTTGGCTGAGGAATTAATACCTCATCTCCCGGGTCTAACATAGCACGAAGTCCAATATCAATTGCTTCACTACCACCAACCGTTACAAGCACTTGGTTTGCTTCATATTCTAATCCACAACGTCTTTTTAAATAATGTACAATTTCTTCTTTTAATTCTTTTAAACCTGCATTAGAAGTATAAAAAGTTCTTCCTTTTTCTAAAGAATAAATACCTTCTTCACGAATATGCCAAGGAGTATCAAAATCTGGCTCACCTACACCCAATGAAATAGCGTCTTTCATTTCACTTACAATATCAAAAAACTTACGAATACCTGATGGCTGTATTTCTACTACCTTTTTACTTAATGGATTTCTCATGGGGTAATTAACATCCTTTCATCTTGTTTTGCTTCTCCTACTAATGGAAGCCCATGTTCTTTATACTTTTTGAGTACAAAATTTGTAGATGTACTAAGCACTGCTTCTAATGGAGAAAGCTTATCCGATACAAAGTTTGCAATTTCTCTCATGCTCTTTCCTTCTAAAATAACAACTAAATCATAATTACCCGAAATTAAATACACATCTGCTACTTCATCAAACTTATAAATTCTCTCTGCAATACGGTCAAATCCCTGACCACGCTGTGGAGTTACTTTCACTTCAATAATCGCAGTTACTCTTTCATCCTGCTCTACCTTTTCCCAGTTAATTAATGTTGGATAACCGCAAATTACCTTTTCTTCCTCTAACTCCTTAATAGTTTTCACAATTTCTTCTTCTGATACACCAAACATCTTACTTAAATCTTCTGGTGACAACTTACTATTTTTATCAATCGCTCTTAATAATTGCTCTCTCATAGAATCCTCTCTTTCTAGCTCCTTACTTTTTTCTAGCTCTCTCATACTCGTCTACACGATTTGGCTCTAAAAATCTTTTTTCTTCTTCATTGATTAAAATACGGTCATTACTATCCGTCATTTTTCCAATCACGGTTGCCATAATGCCCTGTTCTTTTAGTTTCTTTATTACTATATCACTATCATGGGTTAAAAACAATACTGCTCCGTCCCCTTTTAATTGATACGGATTGACATCAAAATATTCACTAATTTCTACTGTGCCTTGTAAAATTGGGATTTTCTTTAACTCTAACTCTACGCCTGCATGTAATCGTTCGGCTAATTCCCAAACTGCTCCAAACACACCGCCTTCTGCCACATCATGCATATGACAAACACCAAGTTCTTTTAATATCTTACATTCTGTACCTATAAAAAATTCATCTTCCCTTGTTGCTACTTTATCAATAAAAGAATGTGTATATCTTTCATGCAAGTTTTCTCTATAATGCTTTGCTAACAATATACTTCCCGCAAGACCTGCTGTTTTTGTCATCACTAAATCACTACCATACACTGTTTCATTTAACAACTGTACCGCAGAGGCTGTTCCTATTGCTGTTACAGAAATGACAGGACTTGTAACAAAAGAACTGACTTGCGTATGTCCTTGGGATAATACAACATCACAAATTTCACAAGCAGTCAATATCTCGTGCATAATGTGTTTTAAACTAGATTCTTCCATTGTTTCAGGCAATAAAATCTGTACCGTCACTGCCTCTGGTGTTGCCATCGAAGCAAACAAAGAATTACAAGCTCGAATCACGGCAAGCTTTGCTAATCCTTCTTCCTCTCCTGCTAATACCGTACACGCAGATGCCATCACTCCTGTACATTCTGAAACTGCAAATAATCCAGAATCACATCCAACTCCTGCCTTTGAAGCAACTCCTTGTTTCTTTTGTTGATTTACTTCTTTTATTATCGACCGTTTTAACACGGCTTCTGATACTTTTCCAGATTTCACTTTTCCTTTACTCTCCTTATTTTCATTGACTTTTTTCCCTCTCGCCTTTATACTACTAAATAATATATGCGAGCATTGGAAGAACCATAGAGAAAATAAGAATAATTACAATCACACTTGCTGCTATTTGTCTTTTCTTTTTGTTCATATATATACTCCTTTCCATAAAAACCTACATATTAATAAGAAATGAGGCTACTTATGATACCTGTATTTTTCGTTTTAACATTGTTACTTATGCTTTGGATTTATTATCAAAAATCCCGCACAGACCGTTCTGCAAAAGCTACTCACGATGCCTTTTGGGAAAAAGAACGTCTTGCCAACACTACCCGTAAAAAAGATATTTCTGGATTAGATTATATCACAATTCCCGTAGAAGAACTCCCTTTTCCTAATTTAGATGATGAGGAAATTACAGAGGTACAAAAACGCCTCCAAACTCTTGCTGGTGAAAAAATTGTCAATTTTACTGGTATTACAAACACGGAATTAAAATTGCAGTACGGTGCACCAAACATCGATCTTTTAATGGCATTTGATAAAAATTATTTAGAATTAGTTCGTAGCTTATATCGTTATGGAAAATTGTTATATGACCAAGGTTATAAGGAAGAAGCTACCACCATTCTAGAATATGGGATTTCCATCAAAACTGATGTTAGTGCTAATTATACCTTACTTGCTTCGATTTATAAAGAAAAAAATGATACGAAACGAATAGATTTTCTTATTTCTCAAGCAGAAACATTAAATTCTTTAACAAAAAATTCGCTTTTAGCAAACTTAATGACGATACGGAACTCGTCCATAAGTCAATAATAAACGGTCAATCAGACGGGAGGCTTCACTTTTTGTCATGCCTTCCGTTTGATATTTTCCTTCTAATTTATGATAAGATAAAATCGCATTCAAAAAAGACACTTGCTTTTTTGTCATCGGTTCTTGCTTTTTCGGATGAAATACAAGAGGAATTGCTGTAACTTCTATACCTTGTGCCTTGAAACATTCATATAATTGTATCGTTGCTTTCACATCTGCTAAAGCTCTATGTGCTTGTTCATTCACAATGCCAAAATGCTCACACATGGCTTCTAATGTTTTACTTGGAAGTTCGGAACAAAAACTACGAGATAATTGTAATGTATCAATCCCCAAAAATTCAGGCACTTTGTATCCACACCTTTGCATTGCAGTTACTAAAAAACTATGGTCAAACGAAATATTATGCCCTAATAAAATATAGTCCTCTTTCAAAAATTCTACAAATGCTTTCACTGCCTCTGCTTCTAGCATCGCATCTTGTAATAATTCTTCTGTAATCCCTGTCAATTCTACAATTTTTTCTCTTAAAGGCATCTTTGGATTTACAAGCACATGAAATACCTCATTTGTTTCCACACGAATTGCTCCAATTTCAATGATGCGATTATGCTCTGGATTAATTCCAGTGGTTTCTAAATCAATTGCAATAAGTCCCATCTTTTCGTTCCTTTACTGTTCCTTGTTTTTCTCTCTATTTGCTTGACAAACATCTGCCAAAAAACATTCCATACATTTTGGATTTCTAGCTGTGCAAATCGTTCTTCCAAGCGTAATAATATGAATATTATATAAAATCCAATGGTCTTTTGGTAACACTTCCATTAAATCAAACTCAATTTTTACAGGCTCATCTTCGGTTGTAAATCCAAGCTTTTTTGAAATACGTTTTACATGAGTATCTACCACAATACTAGGCTCATGATAAATATTTCCACGAATCACATTGGCTGTCTTTCTTCCAACTCCTGCGAGTGAAGTCAAATCCTCTAACGACCGAGGCACTTCTCCACCAAACTCTTCCAACACTCGCTTTGCACAAGCAATAATATTTTTCGCTTTATTATGATAAAATCCTGTTGCATGAATATCTTGCTCTAACTCCTTAAGGTCTGCATTTGCAAACGCCTGCACATCTTTATATTTTACAAATAAATCTTTTGTTACAATATTGACTCTAGCGTCCGTACACTGTGCACTTAAAATAGTTGCCACTAATAACTGCCACGGCGTTTCATGATTTAAATAACACTTATACTCTTTTGTATATTGCGTATCCAGACGCTTTAATACTTCTTCTATTCGCTTCTGTTCCTGTTCTGATATTTCACGCTTCGCCACGTTTTTTTATCCTTTCTTATCAATTTATTTTTTGTTTTCTTGACGCATAGCTTCATAAATCAGACTTTGTATCAACTTTGTACAATATTCTGTATTGAAAATATGTTCTAACATTTCTTTTAATTCATCCATACTTCCAACTTCATATTTATATTGTAACTTACCACTATATGCTTGTGCAATATCTTCATTCAAAACAACACTAACAGGATAAGATATTGCTCCATATCGCATAAACATAATTCTATATTTATAATGCTCTAATCCTTTTACCGAAAAATAAACTTCATATTTGTTATCAATTTCACTTTGTTCACCCAAATCATTTTGTATATCTACTGTTTCCTCTTGCATTCCTCTTAACAATTCACCATTTATAGACCATCTACTTTTTTTCACATAAGATGTTGTATACCCATCATAAGAAGCAACTTTGCATATTACCATATTTTTAGTCCATTCAGATATCTGGCTTACATACTCTTTCACAACTTCATCTGGAGTTTTTGTATCTTTTAATTCAAAATTAAATTTCTCTGTATTCATATCTATTCTCCTTACATAATATTAAAACCACACATTACTGGAAAATGGTCACTAATTTTTTTATCTGGATGTTTCTTTCCAGTATATAAATTACCTCCCAAACATTTAACAATTATCTTTAAATCTTCTCTTTTCAAAAGACTTATCATCGATGGACTTATAATTACTTGGTCTATCATATACCATGAAGAAGTATATAATTTAGATTCTGAACGATAATATGTCCCTGGCGGATAACTAAAATCCCCAAACAAATTCCACATAGGATTATACATTTTTTCATATATCTTTCCATTTACACTTCTACTAATATCATTCTCTTTTCCTAATGCTGGTAAAGCATGAAATCCTCGTGCACTTAAACAAGTTTTTTCATAAGGGGACTCATTAATGTCACCTAGTATAATAACTTTATCCGAATTTATCTTTTTCCTTAGTTCATCAATCTCCTCCATTATCTGATTAGCAAGAAGCTCTCTTTCATCATTACGTTCTCCATTTAAATTAGAAAACATATGTACTCCACATAAAATATATTCCCTATTAATAACCTGTAAAGAATAATATTTATTTTGTATTCCTGGCTGTATGTCTATATAATTTCCCCATATTTTTATCCTATCAGAGCCTATCGTATTCCATCTTTGAAGTCTCTTTTTACTTTTACTAAGAACTTCGTCTAACTGCTCTATATTACTATTATACTCTGCCAAAATTACAATATCAATTTCATTTTCTTCAACTAACCCTAGAATATACTTATTGATATTTTCATTTTTATGTGTATTCCAAAATAATAATTTCATAAACACCTACCTCTTACCTAAATTACTTACAGAGCATCATCAACAAATTCTATAATATCATCTAAGGTACAATCTAAGGTATCACATATTTTTTTCAAAACATCTGTTGAAACATCAAGTCCTTTTGATATTTTCGTCATTGCATAATGTGTGATTTTTGCTTCTTTTTCTAATTGGCTTTTCTTCATATCTTTATCAATTAAAAGTTTCCATAGTTTCTTGTAACTAACTGACATAATTTTCCTCCATCTATATTCTTACTCTATTTATTATTCATCAATCATTATTCAAAAGTATAGCATAAAATCAATTGTTATTCAACAAATTTATATTATTTTTTTATATTTTTATTTTAAAATCATATATTTTATATGATTTTCAATCATTATTTATCACACAATAGATACAAACTTTAAAAAAATATCTAGTATAACCTCAATAAGTATTATAGAAGTTTCAACAAAAAAATTTCAGAAACGGCTTATTTTTGCCATTTCTGAAACCCTGTGTATTTCCATAATTCTTTTTTTAACTATCTAACAGAAAATGTAGCCCATTCTTCCGAGCGTACTGTTGTACTCGCTTGTCCATACATTGGCTCTCGTTCTTCATACGAAAATAACACTTTGCATGGTGCACCAGTCTGCTTCCCCCAAAAAGCGGTCATTACTGGGTCAAAGGAAAACTGTTCTATATCATGCATTCCTTCTTCTTCTTTCTTAATACCAAATGCCATATAGCTTTCTCTCAATTCCTGTTTGTCCATTTGATTACGCTTTGCAAATATAGGACAACCTTTTATTTTTTCTCTTAAACAATAATCATATAACAATAATTGTTCTAAAATCTCTGTTTCTCCTAAAAATCCCTTTGCAAACTCTAATAAAAGTTCATATCTTCTTTTTCTAGCTAATTTTTCTCCAAATAATCCTTGTGCTTCATAAAAATTCGCTAATGCTTCATAGAAAGAAAATGGTGTTTCAAAGGAATGCAATAAATATTGGATACTATATAAAAATTGTCCACTATTATAATAAATTTCTACCATTTCTTCCACATTTTTCAAACGAATGATTTCCTCAAACGAAAGCCATTTTGTTGAAAGCACTTCGTAAGGAGCATTGCTTTGGTAAACAGTTCTATTTTCTTTTATCATCTGTTCCATAGGAGAACCAGACAATACTTTTAAAAAACCAAGTTGTAATTGATGCGGATGCATTTGATATACTTCATTAAAAGAACGAATAAAAGACGCCATATCTTCTTCTGGCAATCCTGCAATTAAATCCAAATGAATATGCACATTGTCATTCTCCCGAAGTAATGCTATTTTTTCTTTTAAAACAGACAGTTCTGTTTTTCGATGAACAGCTTCTAATGTAGTTTCATTCGTAGATTGCACGCCAATTTCTAACTGTACCAATCCCGCACGCAACGAAGCAAGTACTTCCATTTGCTCTTTTGTCAATAATTCTGCTGCAATTTCAAAATGAAAATTCGTAATTCCATTATCATGCTCTTTTATAAAATACAATAACTCTAATGTTCTCTTTGGATTCACATTAAATGTTCTATCAATCAACTTAATTTGTGGTACTTTTCTCTCTAAAAAGAAGTTCCACTCTTTTTTTACAAGTTCGATGTCCCGAAACCGTACTTGCTTCTCTATCGAAGATAAACAATAAGCACACGAAAACGGACAACCCCTGCTTGATTCATAATATACAATTCGATTTTTAAATGGAGTAACATCTATATTGCCTTCTATACTAACACTGCCATCTCCATATGGAAAAGGTAATCTTGAAAAATCCAAAAGATGCGACACAGGTGTTTCTACAATCTCTCTATTTTCATTACGAAATACAATACTCGCAACTTCACTGAGTTTAGAAAACTCCACATCCTTTAATATATCCTTCTGTGTACAACTACTAAAACTGATATTTTTATCATAAAATGAAATCAGGCGGAAGAAAGTTTCTTCACCTTCTCCCACCATAACTCCACGCACCCTTGGAAATTCTAAAAGTAATTCTTTTGCTCGATAAGATACCTCTGGTCCGCCTAGCCAAAGTTCACTCCTCGGACATATTTTTTTATAATCTTTCAGTAATGCTTTGATATATTCTATATTCCAAATATAACAAGAAAATCCAACAATATCTGCCTTTTTCTTATATAAATCCCGCAAAATATCTCCTATTGGCTGATTTATTGTATACTCTTCTATTTCAACCTCATATCCTTTAGACATCGCATAAGATTTCAGACAATATACTGCTAAATTGGAATGAATATATTTTGCATTTACTGCTACTAATAAAACCTTCATTCTCTTATCTCTTCCTCTATAATGTCGCTGCTCTTTCTTTAATTTTTTTATTAAAATTGATAATCTTATGTTCATATTCTTCACTCATAAAAGAAGAATGTAACATAAAATCTGCCGTTGCCTTATTATTTGCCATTGGAATATCATACACCTGTGCAATACGAAGCAACGCTTTTACATCCGGGTCATGTGGTTGTGCAGAAAATGGGTCAGAAAAGAATACAATAAAATCAACGACACCCTCTACAATCTTTGCTCCAATCTGTTGGTCACCACCAAGAGGACCTGAATTATACCCACGCACCGGAAGACCTGTTTTCTCTGTAATCATACGAGCTGTAGTTCCTGTACCACAAAGAAAATGCCCCTTTAAAATTTCTTTGTTTGCCTCACACCACTCAATCATTTCTGACTTTTTACCATCATGAGCAATCAATGCAATATTCTTTTGTTTTCCTATGGTCATTGTAATAAAATCGTCATTCATATCTACACATTCTCCCTTATTTTCTGCCATCCTTTGTTACTGTCATACCAAGCTGTAATGTTTCCTTTTCCAACTGCATTACTGCATTTTTAATTTCTATCAAATGCTCTGGTGTAATCTGCTTATCAATCACAATATTTGCATTCATTAAAAATTCATTCATTGTTTCTTGAATTTCTGCTAAGCGGTCCTGCAAGCTATGAATCTGCTCCTCACTGACAAATTCACGAGTCGCTTCTTCATAACTAACCCCTCTTGCATCATTCAAATCTACTTCTGTTACCCCATGAATTGCCGTACAAGTAAATCCTGTTTCTTTTTCAATCAATTCTTTTAAGTCATCTTTGGATTCGGTTTCGCCATGTACAAGGAAAATATTCTGAGGTTCTACCTGCAAACCTTTCACCCAATCAAGCAATCCATCTCGGTCCGCATGACCTGAAAAACCTTCTAAGCTATATACTTTTGCCTGAACTAAAATTCTTTCTCCCAGTACTGGAACTTCCTTTTCTCCATCTACAATTCTTCTGCCCAATGTTCCATTTGCCTGATAACCAACAAATACAATACTATTTCTAGCATCCCATAAATTATGCTTTAAATGATGACAAATACGACCTGCATCACACATACCACTTGCAGAAATAATAATCTTTGGACGGTTATCTTCATTCAATGCTTTGGATTCATCACTTGTTCTTGTAAAATGCAAATTTGGAAAATCTAGCGGATTATCTCCTGATAAAATATATTCCTTTGTTTCTTCATCAAATACCTGAGCATTTCTACGAAATACTTGAGTTGTTGTAATTGCCATTGGACTATCAATATACACTTGCACATCTTTGAGCAAATTGTGGTAGTAACGACTAGACTCATAAAACTGATTTAACTCATAAATTAACTCTTGTGTTCTACCAACAGCAAATGATGGAATAATGACATTTCCTCCACGTCTTATCGTATGTTCAATAATCTTAATTAATTCTTTAATACTTGCTTCATTACTTTCATGTAAACGATTTCCATAAGTCGATTCCATCACAACAAAATCTGCTTTTTTTATCTTTACTGGGTCTCTTAAAATTGGACGGTCCGTAACACCTATATCACCTGTATATACTAATTTTACTGTTTTATCATTTTCTGTAATCCAAATTTCTGTAATCGCAGAACCTAAAATATGACCAGCATCATTAAATACAACTTGCATTTGGTCATTTAATTCGAATAGTTGGTCATACAATACAGGACGCACTAACTTTAATGTTTCTAACGCATCATCCATCGTATACATTGGCTCTGTCTGTGGAAGCCCTTTTCTGGCCGCCTTTTTATTTGACCACTCCGTTTCCTTCTCCTGAATATGAGCACAATCAGGAAGCATTACTTGCAATAAATCAGCAGTGGCATCCGTACAATAAATTGGACCTGAAAATCCTTGCTTTACAAGTAATGGAAGTCTACCACAATGGTCTACATGAGCATGACTTAACACTACACTTTCAATTTCGGAAGGTACAAATGGAAATGGCTCTAAATTTTGTTGTTCTAATGTCTTTCCACCCTGAAACATACCACAATCCATCAAAATCTTGTGTTTCTCTGTTGTAACTAAATGACAAGAACCTGTCACGGAACTTACTGCACCACAAAATTTAATCTTCATATACCTTGGCCTCCTTTGATAATCTAAAAAAATCTCCTATTGCTATAAGAGAATTTTATCATAAACTAGTGTAATTCACAAGACATTCAAAGAGGGAAAGAAAAAATTATTGCCAATAAGTATAAAGCTTATTAATTAACGTGAGTTCGATAAAAATAAAAGTTCCATAAATGTATTTTTTTGATATAATA
>CALAEX010000009.1 GCA_937891165.1 uncultured Lachnospiraceae bacterium
AATTGAATCATCCTGAGCTGACTTAAAGTTTGGTTTTGTAAGTGTTTGACCGTCTGAATATTTAGGTGTTTTTGCACTTGGGTCTGTTGACCAACCTTTAAATATGTAGCCTGTTCTTGTGAAACCATTCTTAGTTAGGATTACATTTGAATCGTAGGTTGCTGTTACACTTTCTGTGGTGCCTGTTGGGTCTGTTGTGAATGCATCACCATAAATATTGTTTGGTGTGGTTGCTTTGTTGTTTGCATCATATTTGATGGTGTAGGTGTTGGCTGTCCAGTGAGCGTAGATTGTTTGTGTTGATGTTATCTTTACAGTAGTTCCACTAGTTATTTGTGTACCTCCAGATGCTGATGTAAACCAACCTTGGAATGTGTAGCCTGTTCGTGTTGGTGTTGGTAATGTACCATAAGTTGAATCATATGTTACTGTTTTTGAAGCAGTTGTTGTACCACCATTTGCATCGAAATTAACTGTGTAAATGTTAGCTTTCCACTGTGCATACAGTGTTATATTTTTTGCATAAGTCCATTTCCAATATTTATTTGCCTCATAAACTCCTGAACTATCTAAGCTCCATGCTGTGCCTGTTCCATCTGATTTCTCGTTCCAACCATTAAATGTATATCCAGTTCTACTAAATCCATTTTTTGTTGTTATGAAATTAGCATCATATGTGGCTGTATTACTATTCATACTTCCTACACCACCGTTTGCATCATATGTAACCTTATAATTATTAACTTCCCAAACGGCTTTTAGAGTTGCATCTTTGTAAATATCGTAATGAAGGTCGCTCGCAAACTCAATTATTGGATTACTATAAGCTATATAATTCTCACCATTATTACCTCCTGATGTACCATCTCCTTGGTACCCTTTAAATGTGTAGCCAGCTCTCGTTGGCTTTGTTATAGCAGATATAGTTGTTGACAATGAAGAGTTACTATAATAAGTGGCTGTGTTATACTTGTACCACACATAGTCTGTACCACCGCTTCCCCCATTTTTGTTAAGTGTTAGCTTAATAGTATTTGGTGTAAATTGAGCTGTAAATGTTACATTGCCAAATAATGATGTATAAAAATTTCCATTGGACAAATATGTATTAAGCTGAGCAGCTGTATATGTATTTCCATTCATCCAGTTCGTACCACCAGTAGTATTACTTGATGTTACTTTCCAGCCAGTAAATGTATATCCTGTTTTGGTAGGATTCCCTAATGGATTAGATAATGCTTGAACGCCCGTTCTATTTATCGTACTTGTTGAACCTTGATTATTGACGGTGTATGTAAATGAATTATAACAAATGTACAAGTTTGAAAAACTTGATGCCATTGTAGATGGAGTTATACTTGGTGATGGAGCACCTACTGAATAATCACCAGTTGCAAGACGAAATACTAATATTATATACTTAACATTGTTTCTTAAATATCCATATTGATTTAGAAATCCATTAGATGGTGTAGATACACCAATTTTGTAGGTAGTATATGTATCCATCCACCCTGAATCATATACTGCGTTACCACTAGAGTCAAATTCAACTACATTCCAATAAAATTTACCATTGCTCGTTATATTAGAACCACCACTACCTTCATCAGTAGTTGCTGCAACTAAATTTATTGTATCATTCAATGATACCTTTAGTTTTCTTTGATATAACACTCTAGAAGCATTTCCGTGTGTGAGGTCATCATATGTTTTCATTCCATCATTTTCGCCAGATACAACAGTAGAACAATTGGTTCCATAATTACTTAAATCTAATTTGTGATAATACCCACTAGTACCAGAAATATCAACAACATCCAGACTTGCCCACTTCTTTGCATTACTAGGTAAGGGCCATAAATCAGAATATGCTGCGTATGCTATAACAAATGAAGATATGCTTACTATAATGAAGCAAATAATGATAATTAAAGTTCTATCTATTTTTATATTGCATCTTTGTTTCATCTCTGTTCCCCTCCTCTTCTCTTCTTTATCCTCTACTGAAATATTCGGTCTCCATGACCTTCTAAAAATTCACAAAAAATTTTAAATCTTAATGCTATCTATAAAAATTTTGAAATGTACCCCTATCAAAATTGCTCATGCAGAGTGAAATCATTCTGGTGTTTGTTAGGTTTGAAAATACCCATTCAGAAAATACTCAATAAAGTTTGCAATTTTTAATTATTGTGGGAACACTATACAATGTACTTGGAATGCTTATTGAAAAATCAATAATGATATTAGCAATCGGTCATTTATATAAATACTTCATGCTATATATGGATTTTTTGATAGGCTATTACCGCCATTAGAAAGGCATCTCATACATTGTCCAAATTAATTTTTTATAATTAATTTGTTATATATTTACTTAGATGCATTTTTATCGGATATCTTTTGTAATCTTAGAATTATTGAAATGATTAGTGCTGAAAATGATTAAGTAATGCACTTTTTGATGTGAATGTAGATTGAATGTTACATAACCTTGTTTTCGTCACATTCGGGTAGATTTTCAATTCTTATGATAAACTATCGCTATTTGCGGCAGTAATTAGGGTTATTTTAATTGCAATTACACCCTGTATGCATACATGATTTCTTTGCCTTGGTCATTCTTTTATGAACTTATTTTTTCTTAGCAAAATTATAGGCAGTAGATTTACTCTACTGCCTATTGATATTAAATCTTAGTTTATAAGCTCTAACTCTGTGCCATTGAAACGATACACATGGTCGCTTAGTATTTCAACCTCTGTAAGCTGTGTATCGTTTACTTCTTGTACCATTCCATTAATGTTTTTTAATGAATAACCTTCTGGCATGTTTTTCTCTGGGAAGACAAGTACCTCATGTATGCTGCTTGGAATAATAACTACATTATCTTCAAATATATCATAAACTTCTTTTAGCAATTCTGGATATGCTATACAAGTTGCTCCATGTATCTTTAAGCGATTTGTCAAAATCTTAATATTTAATTCTTCGAGAAATGGAAGTTCTTCTCCTGTAATATATTCGAACACATCATGCAAATCATCCAATCTAGGCTGTAATTGTCTTGGTGTATTCTCTTTTGCCAAGTTGTATAACTCCTCCACATCGACATCCCATAATTTTAAGTGCTGATTGTAAATTAGAATCGTTGCTACCTCATTTATTGCCTGAGTCACATCTACTAAGAATACGATTGACAAATCATAAAATGGAATATTAGGTACTTTCTGTAGTAGTTTCTTGTTCTTCTTTGTATTAACAACTTTCATGATGATTCTTGATTTTGCTTTATCAAAATCCCTAAACACAGAAATGTCAAAATCTTTTGTTGGGCAATTATCTTGATATGATTTCACAATATCGTCAACGACTTCTTCAAATGACTGTCCGTCTGCATATCTATAAAAATATGGGTCTAGATAAATCGTAGGCGATATATTTAAAACTGGGTCATAGACAATCAATCCCTGATATACTGTACCATTATTTTTTAGCACTGGGTGTATCGCCACATCTTTATCTAATCTCTGTGCTACTTCTTCTTTTACTGCTTTTATAAATTCTTGAAAATTCATCTTCTTTTCTCCTTATGCTTGAAAGTAAGTGGGGTACTGACTAACTGTTTTGTTAATCAGTACCCCTTTGAGTAATTCAATCTTTCATTTTACCTATATTGATACAATCATTTATTAGTAGGAATATTCCTTTAACTATTGTAGACAGCACATAAACTGTGCAGGCAAGATTGATTGAAAACATTGTCAGTAATGCCGCGCCTTCCATGCTATAACTCCTCTACCTTTGTTACTGCTTCAGGCTTTGTCTTTTCCATAGATGCCACCACAATCTCACCATTTTCTAATTTACAGCCGCCGCTGATAATTTTCATATCCAGTAAAGTTTTCACCTTTTCTGCATTGAAACTTGTTCTCTCATATCTTGATGAAATCACATCATACATTGTTTCACCTTTGACTTTGTGAGTTCCAATCACAATATAGAAAAGATTTGCTAAACAATCATCCTCTACCATTGGAACTAAAGTATTGATATGCAACTTGTTCATCATGTTGGTTGTGAACCAGTTTTCTGTATCGAATACCAATTCTCCTATTTCCTCTGAAATAACCAATCCACATACTTCATCAACTCCTGCTCTGATAATTTCCTTTAGCTGCTTACTTGTGAACTCTACCAGTTCTCCTTTTGGAAGTGACCATGTCTCCCATCCTAATTCTCTGCCACCTAAGCTTAATTTGTTTGTTACTACTAATCTTCTACACATGCTTGTGTACCTCCTATATTAAGTATTATTTTTTAGGACTATGTCCTTCACACTTAATATACTACCGCGTGGTGGTTGTTTCGTCTGTGGTGCGAATAGCCAAAGATGTTATTGGAAAATGTACGAAGTGCAAAAAAAAGACAGACTGATAATTCAGCCTGTCTAAATTAACCTTTATTGAATATGGTTGTTTAATTTTTAGACCTATATCTACCGCAATTGATAACCATACAAATGCATACTAAAATAGAAATCTTCGTTTATTCCATTCTCTTCATTATTTGATAAAAGCTTAAGTATTTTTTTATCATTATCTATATCCCATCGCCATGGCCTTCTTATATCTGCAACTATCCTAAATAGGCCCCATGCAACTTCAGGTAATTCGTTCAATATATCATCCTCTGACTTCGCATTTCTTAGAATTCGTTTCAAATGTTTTTCAGAATCTCTAATGCTTTTCAATAATTTATTATTGTGCATACCTATAACACAATTTTTCTTCCTACTCTCGTTAACTTTATCTAATTGAATTAATATATCCTCAACAATTTCTTTATAATTATCTAAGTCTATCTCTTTCCCTTTTAAATTATCATTTATGTATTCGAGAGTTGCTTTAAGACATTCATCATTATAAAACACCATGTAATACAACAATTTTTTCCCAATAAAAGGCATAAACAGTTTTTCAAATTCATGCATTGTATCACAATATAATTCATGTTGATATATCAATTTCTCCCTGTATCCTGAAACCTGATTATATCCAGAAATGAACAGTGCTAATAAAACAGATGTAAAATAAGAATTTTTTAATTCCCAAGCTACATCAAAAACTGTATATACCTCTGGCTCTTTATAGTATTGCCCTATCCAATAAGTTATAACGCCAAAAATCCCCCAAATTATTGATAACAATATATAGAGTTTTGTATTTTTAGGAACAAGTAATCTTACTCTTCTTACTATTCTTTTAATTAATAATAATAATTTGATACATTCTATCTGTACTTTATCGCGAAGAGAGGACTTATATTTTCTTCCTTTATATTTCACCGAAAATAGCATTATGCATTCTCCTTTATCTTAACGGGTTTTATTTTAATATATTTTTTAAAATTATATCAAATATTTTACCACCCAACAACCTTGTATGGCTGATTGCTTGTCCGATATTTTCTTTCTTCCAACTGGACTTCCAATTCTCTATATAGATACCTAAATTTACTACCTAAAACCATATCCCTTGGTACGGCATTGTGTATAGTTTTCGGTGGTAGTTCTTCCATAGACAAATCCAAGAAATCTTCTAGACGAATCTTGAATTTTATTCTAATATCCATATCTTTTACCACTATACTATCTATTAAGGATGAAAGCAGCATCTTCTTAGTTGCCATGTCTGCATTTTGAAATTCTTCTTTCCAATTTGGAATTATTGAGATAAACTTCTCTAAATCTTTGCTAGCAAATTGGTTCTGCTGAATCTTCTGCTGTATCTGCTTTTCCTGCTCTGCTAGGCTTACTATTCTCTGCTCTTTTTCCTTAATCATAGAAGATAACTTTTCCACACTGAAATAATAATCTCCACGCATTGCCTCGGGTATCTTATCCTCTAGTGTTGCTATATCTACTTTAATTTTTTGAATCTCTTTTTGTATGCTTTTTAACTGCTTATCGGTGCCTGCAGTAAGTTGTTTTTGCATGGTTTTTATTTCCTGTGAAATATCTACTATTTTTAGCTTCTCCATATATTCCTCTACAATGCTAAACACAATAGGCTCTAAGTAATCTTGAGTATAACTTCCACGTTCCTTACATTTTGAAGGACAGGAATATCTGCCAGCATATGATACCTTCTTCTCTCCTTCTTTTGTCTCCCATCTATTCAAATAGCCTGAGTTCTTTAGTCGTTTGCCGCAATATCCACAATAGGTAAATCCTATTAATGCTAACTTGCCACTTGTACTAAATGGTGTATTATATTGTTCTTCAAATGCCTGAAATGACTTATCCTTTGATGCCTGTATCCTATTCTTACGAGCCTCTCTTATAAGCTGTGCTCGCTCCCAATCCTGCTCGCTTATAATTACTATCTCTGGTATTTGCTTATTAGATAATGTCCACTCACTTCTATCAAGTTTCTTTTTTGTGTAGATTGTTTTTCTTCTATTGATAGAATAATATCCCATATAAGTTGGATTCTTTAGGATACTTGCTACTGTTCCACCTTTCCATTGTGGTAGTGATGGTGCAGGTATGCCCTCTTTATTCAGATACTTTGCAATCTTTTCATAACCATAGCCTTGATGAATTGCTAAACTGTATATTTTACGAACTACCTCAGCATGTTCCTCTACTATAACAAGTTTCTTTAGCATCCTTCCTTTATTACTAAGAATACCTGAATCGACTAATTTGTAGCCATAAGGGGCTTTACCACCAATAAACTTGCCCTCTCTTACACTTTCTACACGAGCATCATGCACACGTTTAGAAGTTTTCTTACTCTCTCCTTCATTCTGCCAAAACTTGATATATGTGATTAGTTTGTCTACATGGTCTTCTGTTTTTAATTCTCCGTCATTGATTGTCCAAACTTCTACACCAAGTCTATTTAGTGTTGCTACATAGAAAGCATATTCTTCCTGACGACCAATTCTATCTGACATATAAGCTAGAAGCACATCAAATTCGTCATTCTTTGCATCTTCTAAGATTTCTTGTAAGATATCTCTGTCATCTATCCCATTCTTATATGCAGATATTGCTCCCTCTAAGTACTCCTTATCAAATACCCAATCCTTATGAGTTGCTATGTATTTGTGAGCCTCAGCTCTCTGTAATGGAATATCATCATCATGAAGCTGCTGCTTTGATGATACCCTAAGTAATGTCCTTACTCTTTTAGCCATTTGGTTTATCCTCCTCTTCTCTTGTGGTGTTGCATTGTAACGCTGGGGTTTCTCTCTGCATAGACTGAATTTCAATTTTTTTCAGATAAATTTCTTTTAATCTACTGATAAAGTCTGTGGCTGCTGCTTCATCCTGTTGCTCTGGAAACTCTAGGTGTACTGTTACCTCTTTACTTTTGTATGGTGCAGTAAACTCCACTAAGTTTTCTGTGCAAGTGATTATGTTATCCTCCATACCTACCTGCTCTTGCTTATTAGTTGTTGTAATCTTATTCGTTTCTGTGCTGTTGTATTCAGAAACTGTTGTGCCTGCGTGCTTTAGCGCTTTAGTGTTGTAAAGCATTTGTCATCCTCCTTGTTTTTAAGTGATGACTTTTTTCCAAGAATGTCTAAAGCACATGGTCTGGTATGGTTTAGTACAATGAGTATATGATTTTTCTAATGATGTAGATACTTTTTGAAAACACGTTAAATGGTGGGGGAATGATGTTTGATGATTGGACTGTTGTTTGATTTTTAGATAATGATGTGATGATTGTAGATAATGATGTATGGGAATAAAATTGAATCTCTTGGGGTTAGGTGATGTCTCTTTGATTTTTAATTTATGTAGAATTGTTTGGGTGTTCTCTTTGGTTATTCTTAAAATTTATGGACTTACTGCTGCTTTTTCTATGCTTTGGAAACTGGTTGCAAAACCAACTATTTTTCAATAAACACTTTCATTTTCTGAAATTGCTATTTTTATATCAAAATTAAGTCGATTTCGCCCTAAAATAAATCAATTACCTTTTGTTGTATTTTTAGAATC
>CALAEX010000010.1 GCA_937891165.1 uncultured Lachnospiraceae bacterium
AGGAGTTAAATAAACAACTCTAGGACATTGTTCACTTCCTGTTGTTTCTTTAATATCTTGTTTGATAGCCTCAAAAGTACGAATCACAGGTTCTACTGTCATTAGCATACCTGCTCCGCCACCATAAGGATAATCATCCACTTTCTTATGTTTATCTAACGTATAATCTCTAATATTGATAGCTTTTAAAGACAGTAAGTTTTTTTCGATGGCTCTTCCAATAACACTTGTATTCAAACCCTGTTCAATCATTTCAGGAAATAATGTCATTACATAAAAGTTCATTCTTTACTCCTATTCCATCATTCCAGGAAACAAATGAACGATTACTTTTTTTTCTTCTATCAAAACTTCTTTGACACAATCATCAATATATGGAACTAAAATTTCTTTTTTATCTGCTCCTTGTACAACAAATACATCATTGGCAGCAGTTTGTAATACTTCTGTAAGTTCACCAATCGTTGTATCATCTTTTGTGATTACTTGGCAACCAATTAAATCACAAATAAAATATTCATCTTTCTCTAATTTTACTGCATGTTCTCTTGTTACTAATAAATCTTTTCCTTTATACTTTTCAATATCATTGATAGAATCAATTCCTTTAAATTTTAAAATAGCAAGGTTTTTAAAAAACTTTACTCCAACAACTTCTAATGTTTTTTGTTCTTTTCCTGTATCTAATATCACCTGTTTTAATTTCTTAAAACGATTGATATCATCCGTTGTCGGATAGACTTTTACCTCTCCATGTATTCCATGTGTATTCGCAATCACACCAACTCGAAGCAAATCTTGTTCCATGTTTCTGTTTTTCCTTTCTTATTTTCATAATTATTGACATTCTATCATGAAAATTGAAATTTGTGAACTCTCTATTATAAATTTGATTCGGTTAAATATTGCAATTCCATTTCCATATAATCAAAACATACATCTATACTTGCCATTCCGATAACAAAAAATGTCATTACAATAAGTAATATAATAGCTCCTTTATCATAAATAAACTTTCTTTTAATACAACTTGCTAATAATAGTTCCATTCCAAGTCCTATTAACATAATTGGCCAAAATTGAAAAATTATTTGATAGTTCATAATATATCCAAAGCTATGCAATAGAAATAACACTCCAAACACTATCATAGAAAGTCCTGTTGTAATCGTTCCAACTCTATGTACTCTAATATTATTCGTCTTTTTCATTGAGAGTTTCCTTCTTTCCTTGAATCATTTTTACTCCAATCAAAATAATTACAATTGAAAACAAGATTTTTGGGATATGATTTGCAATTGGATACCAAATATGCCATAATTCATCTGGAATTAAATTGTAAATCATGTTCATACAATTGCTGAAAAGACTACCAAAACCGAAAAGAATTAAAATAATAGCAATCCATTTTTGATAGCTATGACTAGAAATAGATGATTTTTCTACTGTTATAAATTCCTCCCAAACAAAATTATCTTGCAATGTTAAAAATGTTTCATGGTCACAAGTTGCAATATTTCTTGCGTGAAAAAAAGCAAAGAACCAAACCAAAGCTGTAATCCATAAAAATATTTCACTGATATTAAGCATAAAAGGAAACATAAAACTTAATACAAATATTGTCATAATACTAAGTCCATTTTTCATAAAACCCATATACATTTCTGCTGCCCCTGGTATAAAAGAACAGAAAAGTGTAAATAAATTATTTTTTTTTCGTTGTTTCATGTTATCAATCCTCCATTTTTATTCAAAAATATGAAACCATTCTATATCCTTTAAAAATTCTTCTAATGTTATGTCTTTCGTATTATTACTTAACGTATCTTCCTTTGATTTTACTATTTGTTTCGATAATATCATATCTTTTGATGGAATAGAAGGAAGTTCTGATTTTTGTATTTGTGTAGAGGTTGGAAACAAAAAAACGACAACAATAGCAGCAGCTACAGAAGTAATCACTTGGAAGCAATATTTTCTAAATTCTATTATTCTCTTTCGTTGCACTTCTAAAGCAATTGGATTTTTTATGTACTGTTCCGAAGATTCTATCACATTCAAAACCTGATTTAATAATTCAGGCGGTGCTGATACTAAATCATTTTCTTCAATATCAAGTATTAAATTTTCTAATTCTTCCTCAGATAAATAACTTGGTTCTATCTTCATCTTCTAATTCCCCTTTCCAAAAGATTTTTTTAATTGCTCTTTTGCACGGTAAATTCGTGTCTGTATGGTTTTTATGCCTATTCCCGTATACTCTGAAATTTCTTTTGCTGTTTTTCCATCAATAAAATATTGTTTTGCCACTTCTCTATAGGGCAAAGACAATAATTCCAAACAGTTCTCTAATTCGTCCATCACCTCTTTATTTAATACGTTTTGCAATGGCTCATTATCTATAGAAGGTGCTAACTCTTTCATATCTTCTTCAGGTGTAGCTATCATTCTTCTAGCTGCTGCCTTTTGATAATCAATACATTTATTACTAGCAATTCGACAAAGCCATGCTTTTTCTGCTTTTCCATCAAATTCTTCAAGATGTTGATAAGCAGTAAGAAAAGTATCTTGGGTCAAGTCTTCTGCAACAAAATAATCCCTTGTTAACTTTAAACAAATAGAGAAAATCAAATTTTGATATTCATTTACAAGTCGTATTAAATTGTCTTTTGCATTGATTTTCTCCACCTCCCTTAATGTCTTCCTTACAATATAACGAAATAGAGAGTAATTTTTCTTCAATTTTTTCAACCTTTTTGTAAAGAAATAAAAAAGACGCAAGTTTCCTTACGCCTTTATTATCAAAATAACAATATTACTGAAGAATTTCTACGACAACTTTTTTATCATCTCTTGTAGAAGCAGCCTTTACTACGGTACGAATGGACTTAGCAATACGACCTTGTTTACCAATTACTTTTCCCATATCTTCTGAAGCAACTTTTAATGTAACAACAATTGCTTTTTCTGTTTCTTCCTCGGTAACAACAACTTCTTCTGGATGGTCTACTAATGCCATAGCAATAACTTTAACAAGTTCCTTCATATACTTTGCCCCTCCGAAGCTTTCCTTTCAATAGAAGAAAGTATGTTACTGTTCACATGTTCGCAATCTTTTATTAGATTACTTAATACCAGCCTTCTTGAATAATTTAGCTACAGTTTCTGTTGGCTGAGCACCATTTGCAATCCACTTCTTAGCTTCTTCAGCATTGATTTCAAATGCACTTGGCTGCTTTGTTGGGTCATAAGTACCGATTTCAGCTACAAACTTACCATCTCTTGGGGATCTGGAATCAGCTACAATAATTCTATAAAAAGGTGCTTTCTTCTGTCCCATTCTCTTTAATCTAATCTTTACTGCCATTGTTTTTTTCCTCCTAAAATTATACTTCTATTAATTTTTATTATATCATTATGAATTATCCGTACATTGGTACGATAACACATGGCTACAACAGAAAGTATGCTTTCTGATTGCTACAAATTATAAACCGCCAAATGGAAGTTTTAATCCTCCAAAGCGTTTCTTTCCTTTTCCGCCGCCCATCATGCCAGAAAGTTGTTTCATCATTTTCTTCTGTCCATCAATCTGTTTTACTAAACGATTAACTTCACTAATATCTACACCAGCACCCGCAGCAATTCTTCTTTTTCTAGATGTATTTAATAAAGATGGATTAGCACGTTCTTCTGGAGTCATAGAATAGATAATTGCTTCGATTCCTTTAAACATACTATCATCTAATTCCACATCTTTTAATTGTCCACTCATGCCAGGCATCATATTCATAATCTGATTAATACCGCCCATTTTTTGCATTTGATGGAATTGGTCTAATAAATCATTAAAATCAAACTCTGCTTTTTTGATTTTACGAGTCATTTCTTTTGCTTTTTCTTCGTCTAGTTCTGTTTGAGCTTTATCAATTAACGTTAAGATATCGCCCATTCCAAGAATTCGACTTGCCATACGGTCTGGATAAAATGGCTCTAAATCAGAAAGCTTCTCTCCCATACCTACATAGAGAATAGGGAGTCCTGTAACAGAACGAATGGAAAGTGCTGCACCACCACGAGTATCACTATCCATCTTTGTAAGAATCACACCAGTCAGTGGTAATTTTGCATGGAAGGTCTGTGCAACATTGACTGCGTCCTGACCTGTCATTGCATCTACAGTCAATAAGGTATTTGTAATCGAAATTTCATTGGAAATCTCAACTAATTCTTCCATCATTGCTTCATCAATATGAAGTCGTCCTGCTGTATCAATAATAACTACATTATGTCCATTTTTTGCGGCGTGTTCCATACCTGCTTTTGCGATATTGACAGGACTATGCTTTGTTCCCATTGAGAATGCATCTACTCCTTGCTTTTTCGCATTGATAAGCAACTGGTCAATGGCTGCAGGACGATAAATATCACAAGCTACTAATAAAGGCTTTTTGCCTTTGGACTTTAACTGTCCAGCAAGCTTTGCTGCGGTTGTTGTTTTACCAGCACCTTGTAAACCACACATCATAATAACAGTTGTTTGTCCACTTGGAAGAATCGTAAGTTCTGTTCTTTCTTCTCCCATCAATCGAACCAATTCTTCATTTACAATTTTAATTACCATTTGACCCGGAGTTAAACTACTCATAACATCCTGACCAACGGCGCGTTCCTGCACAGAAGCAACAAAACTTTTTACTACTCTAAAATTTACATCTGCTTCTAATAATGCCATTTTTACTTCCTTCAAAGCAACTTTTACGTCCGCTTCTGTCAAACGACCTTTGCTTCGCAAATTTTTAAATACGTTTTGTAGTTTTTCTGAAAGACTGTCAAATGCCATATATAATCTCCTTCAATTAAAGCTCCAACAATACTTGTTCTAATAATTGCTGTGCTTTTTTTATATCTATATAATCAGAATTTTCTATTGTTGTTTTTTTACTATCTATATTTAGCAGTTCTGAAGCTTCGGTAAGTGTTTTCTTCATTTTTTGAAATTTTTCTACTAAATGAAGTGTTTCTTCATACTCCTTTAACTGCTTTGTACAACGCTTTACGATATCGTGTACTCCTTGTCTACTAATTCCCTCTTCATCTGCTATTTCTGCTAAAGAGTAATCATTCAGTACATAATCTTCAAATATTCTTTTCTTGTGTTCGCCAAGCATTTCTCCATAAAAATCAAATAAAAGAGAAAGCTGAACGATTTCTTCCATTGATTCTACCATAAAAATAATACCGCCTGTAAAGTTTTTTTCTTTACGGACGGTATTGTACTACAAGTTTTACAGTGTGTCAAGCTAAATTTTTGACAAACAGAAAAAATATATTATTTGGTAGTCTTATTTCTTTGTTCAATTGCACCACCAATTGTTTTTGCTTCTCTGCTTCTGAGATATCCTAACAATTCATCTATCATATCCTCATTAAAAATATCAATACCAAACTCTTGTAATGGTTTAAATTTTTCCATTAATTGGTCAATAATAGCAAGATTTTTTTCTTCTATTTCTTTTGTTGCTCGAATTTCTGTTAAAATATCGGCTCTTCGTTTCATTTCTTTTTGATATAAATCACGGAATTTTTGTTCTCTATCTGCTTTAGCAGTTGTATTTTCTTCAAATGCTCTAATGGCAGCATCTTTCTTAGCAGTTTCTTCTAAAATTTGTGCATCGAGCATTTCTAATTCTTGGTTTACTTCTGTAATATACTCTTGTGTATATGCATCGCAAATTAATTCTTCATCACTCATTTCTCGAACTCTTTGAATGATTTCTCGAATTTCTTTTGCTGTAGAATCTACATCCGTACGACATTCATTTATTCTCTCAAATGCTGCCATGTGTTTATCTTTAATCAAAGTATTAACTAAAGTATATAAAATAAAAATAAATACAATAATAAACAAATAAATGGTAGTCAGTTCTAATCTTCCTCCATCTGAAAATCCAAAATAAAAAATACTAAGCGGAAGAATCAATAACACCACAACTAAAAAAGCTATTAAAACAATGGCATCAGATAGCATCCTAGGACAAAAGAGAGAAAGAAATAATTTATTCATACATATCGATGGTAATCCTTCTTCTTTTATAATTTTTCTTACTTCTTTTTTATAGTGACTGCCTTCATGACCTATGTCTTGTTTTTCTTGTTCAATATGTATTTCAATAGCTTGATTTCGTTTTTCTTTTTTATGAGATAAAATTTCTTCTTTTCTATTGATATACCGTGAAATAGCAGCATCGAATGGTTTTTCAATTTCTTTCTTTAATTCAGCTTCTCTAGATATAATAGCTTGTTCAATTTCTTTTTTTCGTTCTTCATTAAATTGTAATTGCTTCTGCTCTTTTTTTACAATTTCTTCTATTTTCTTTTGATACTCATAATATTTTTTCAATATTTCTTTTAACTCTAATAATTCTTTTTTGCCACACTTAAAAATACTTTTTTCGGCCATATTCTTACCCCTTATGATTTGTAATTTTTATAACCATTCTATCTTAAATTTCTTCTTTTATTTATTATAAGTTTTCGTAGACAAGTTTGCAAGCTTTTCTATAAAAAAACATTGTTTCATATATAAAAAAATAGTATAATAGGAAAAATCATGTTAATTATAAGGAAAAGCATATGTTATTAATTCCACTAAATTCAGAAATTTCTACTCCAATGTATGAACAAATCTACGAATACATAAAACAAGAAATTTTACATGGTACTTTATTAAAAAATACAAAGTTACCATCTTCTAGAACATTAGCAGAACAATTAAATATTAGCAGAAGTACAGTAAATAGTGCTTATGAACAATTGTTATCCGAAGGTTATATTTATTCAAAAGAAAAAAAAGGATATTATATTTCTAATGTGAATCGTTTACAATCGTTTACAAGTACAGAACACCTTCTACAAAAGCAAGAAACAAATGCGACATTTCTAAAAGAAAAAAAGCCCTATACCTTTTCTCCATTTGCTATTGATATGGAAAATTTTCCTTATAGTACCTGGAGAAAATTAACGAATAATGTGATTAGTTATTTAAATTCCGATGCTCTTTCTCTTGGAGATAGTCAAGGAGACCTATCGTTTCGACAAGCTATTTGGGAATATCTAACAGGAGCTCGTGAAATTCATTGTTTGCCAGAACAAATTATTGTGGGGGCTGGAACGGATTATCTTCTTATGTTGTTATGTGGCTTATTTCCATCTTCTTATAAAATAGCGATGGAAAATCCAGCTTATATGAGAGCTTACCATGTTTTTTGTGGTTTAAATAGAACAGTACTTCCCATACCAGTTACAAATACTGGTATGGATATTGTTATCTTAAAAGAAACAGATGCTTCTATTGCTTATGTAACTCCTTCTCATCAGTATCCATTAGGAGTAATTATGCCAGTAGCAAAACGACATGAATTATTAAAATGGGCAGACCAAGGTGAGCGATACATTATCGAGGATGACCATGATAGTGAGTTTCGTTATAAAGGTCTTCCCATTCCTTCCCTGCAAAGTATGGATACGAAAGAAAAAGTTATTTATATGGGAACATTTTCTAGAGCAATTGCACCTGCGATTCGTGTCAGTTATATGGTATTACCACCTTCTTTAATGCAACGATATCAAAAGCAATTTTTTCATTATTCTTCTACAGTTTCTAGAGTAGACCAAAAAATACTAACAGATTTTATCAAACAAGGTTATTTAGAACGACATTTAAATAAAATGAGAAAAATTTATCATCAAAAACATGACAGTATGCTAAAAGCATTTCGTTGTTTTGGTGATAAAATTTCTATTACAGGGGAATATGCAGGATTGCACTTAGTAGTTACTTTTGAAAATGGTTTATCAGAAGAAGAAATTTGTACTCGTGCAGAATCTGTCAATCTTCATTTATACAGTATGAAAGAACATGAAATTTTACCGATACCGCAAGCAAAACCAACTTTTTTATTTGGCTTTGCTGGACTTTCTGAAAAAGAAATAGCAGAAACTATTTCTAAACTTTTTCAGGTACTTCATTAAGTACCTGAGAGTTGATATAGTTTCTGCCAAATGCTTTATCTTTTTCTAATTGATGCATCAAATCATGTAAGGAAGAAAATTTTTGTTCTGGACGTACAAAACACAATAGCTGTGTCGTTGCTTGTTTTCCATATAAATCTTCATTACATTGAAATAAATGAGTTTCTATGCCATAAACTAAATAATCTTGTACCGTTGGCTTACTTCCAATATTCGTAATACCATAATAAACTTTTTCATTGATAGTGACCCTAGAACAATAAACACCAAGAGCAGGCATTACTTTTCCTATTGGAAATGCTTGATTGATTGTTGGAATACCTATCGTATGTCCTAAATTGTTTCCATGGATAATTTCACCAGAAAGTTCATATGGTCGTCCAAGCATAGCGGTCACTTCTTCTATCTGACCTTGCCTAATACATTCTCTAATTCTTGTACTACTAATATCTAATTCTTGAAATTGTCGTTTCTCTACTGCTTCAAATTCAAATCCATAAATTTTAGATAGTTTTTCTAGTAAAGAAACATCTCCTGCTCTATTTTTACCAAAACGAAAATCAGAACCAACGTAAAGTTTTTTGACTTTCATTTGATTTACAAGAAGTTCTTTCACAAATTGTTCTGGTTCTATCGATGCCGTTTGCTTATGAAAAGGGAACAAAACATAACGCTCAATACCAAATTTTCTTAAAAATGTTTGTTTTTCTTCTTCTGTTATAATAGAAGGTGAACTTTGATGTGAAAGTAATTTTGATGGAAATTTATCAAAAGTAAATACTGCCGTAGTATATCCTTTTATTCCATCTTGTAGTACTTTGTTTATTAAAGTTTGATGTCCTACATGTACCCCATCAAATTTTCCAATTGTTAAAGAAGTGCCATTCCATTGACTTTTTGTAATATCTCTTATAATTTCCATATTCTTTTCCAAAGTTAAAATATGTTAGGAAAGAAACATTTTTACTGGAACAAATTTCTTTCCTGTTTTTTCATAAACGCCAAGAAATTGACGATTACTATCGTATGCTCGAAACCAGTTTTTAGAAAATTCTGAATGTATTTCATCAAAACTCTCTATTACATTGCAAGTTTCTTGAGATATAGGATTTCCATTCCATAATAATTTATCCCATTCTGACTTCATTGTAAACATGGAACACGTTTGAAATACTTGTTCTACTGGCAAAATATATGATTCAATTTCACCAGTAGCTACTAGTTGTTCCACTTCAGAGAGTTTGATACTATTTTTTAGTTCAAAATTTCCTGATTTTATTCGAAGCAATGATTTCATACAAGCACAAGTGCCAAGTGCTTCTCCGATATCACGGCAAAGACTACGAATATACGTTCCTTTACTACAAGTGACCGTAATTTCTGCTTCAAATAAGTGTTGTTGCTCATCAAGAGAAACAGAATGTAATTCAATTGAATGAATAACGACAGGTCTTCCTTTTCGTTCAATTACTTTTCCTTCTCGTGCAAGTTCATATAATTTCTTTCCTTCTACTTTAATTGCAGAATACATTGGAGGAATTTGTTCATAATTGCCTACAAAACGTTGTAAAACCATTTTTAATTCGGTTTTTCCTGCTTCCACAGGCAATTCTTGAATCACTTGTCCTGTCATATCTTCCGTATCTGTTGCAATTCCAAAACGAACAACAGCACGATATGCTTTTACTTTATCCGTAAGCATATCGCATAGTTTCGTTGCTGTTCCAATACAGACAGGAAGAACACCTTCTGCTTCTGGGTCTAATGTGCCTGTATGTCCGATTCGTTTTGTTTTCAAAATTCCACGAAGTTTTGCAACAACATCATGGGATGTATATCCCTTTTCTTTGTAAATATTGATAACACCATTCCTATTACCATTCATCTTCTTCTATTTCGTCTTCCTCACGTTCTGGAATTTCACTAATTACATCATCAATTAGTTTTGACATATGCACACCATACTCAATGGATTGGTCTACAGTAAAAAATAATTGTGGTGTATTACGAAGATTCAATGTGTGTGCTAACTTGCCTCGAAGGAAAGGTGCGGCACTTTTTAATCCCTTTAATGTATCTTTTTGGGATTGTTCATCACCAAGAACACTGACATAAATCTTAGCGGTTTTTAGGTCGGGTGCGACCTCCACTGCAACAATGGAGGTCATTGGATGGATTCTTGGGTCTTTTAATTCATTACGAATTAATACAGAAAGCTCTTTCATTACTTCCTGATTGATTCGTGTATTTTTTACACTGTTTTTTCTCATTTTCTAGGTACCTCTACCATCATATACAATTCCACTTGGTCAAATTCTTGGAGGTCATTAAATTTTTCAAAGACAAGACCACATTCATATCCAGCAGCAACTTCTTTTACATCATCTTTAAAACGCTTTAAGGATGCCAAAGGACCATCAAAGAGCTGTGTACCTTCTCTTGTTACTCTTGCCTTACAACCTCTTACAATCTTACCATCTAAAACATAAGAACCAGCAATGACACCAAGACCAGAAGCCTTAAAGGTCTGACGTACTTCAGCATGACCAATAATCTTTTCTTCATATTCTGGGTCTAACATACCTTTCATTGCAGCTTCTATGTCTTCGATAGCACTATAAATAACACGATATAATCTTAAATCAACCTTTTCACGGTCTGCAATTTCTTTTGCTGTATTATCTGGTTTTACATTAAAACCAATAATAATCGCATTAGAAGCACTTGCTAATGTAACGTCGGATTCATTAATCGCACCTACACCACCATGAATGACACGAACAGCCACTTCTTCATTACTTAACTTCAATAAACTCTGTTTTACAGCTTCTACAGAACCTTGTACATCTGCTTTTACAATTAAGTTCAATTCTTTTACATTACCAGCCTGAATCTGAGAGAATAAACCATCTAAAGATAATCTTGCTTTTGTATCTGCAATTAATTTTTCTTTGCTCTGAGAGATAAATGCTTCTGCAATTGTTCTAGCTTCTTTTTCTGTTTCTGTAGCAATAAATATTTCACCTGCATCTGGGACACCATTCAAACCAAGAATTTCTACTGGTGTAGATGGAATAGCTTCTTTTACTCTTCTTCCTGTATCATCCATCATGGCACGTACTTTACCATAAGCAGAACCAATGGCAATTGTATCTCCTACGTGTAATGTACCTTTTTGAACCAAAATGGTAGCAACTGGTCCACGGCCTTTATCTAACTGTGCTTCAATGACAATACCTCTAGCTCGTCTATTAGGATTTGCCTTGTATTCTGCTATTTCTGATGTTAAAATAATCATCTCTAATAGCTTATCAATACCTTCCTTTGTATGTGCAGAAACAGGAACAAAAATAGTATTTCCACCCCAGTCCTCTGCAATCAATCCATATTCTGTCAATTCTTGTTTTACACGTTCCACATTAGCGGCTGGCTTATCAATCTTATTTACTGCAACGATAATTTCAATTCCTGCTGCTTTTGCATGACTAATTGCTTCAATAGTCTGTGGCATAACACCATCATCTGCTGCTACAACTAAAATAGCAATATCGGTAGATTTTGCACCACGCATACGCATTGCAGTAAACGCTTCATGTCCTGGAGTATCTAAGAAAGTAATCTTTTCTCCATTAATTTCTACCATATACGCACCAATATGCTGTGTAATACCACCTGCTTCTCTAGAAGTTACATTTGTTAAACGAATCGCATCTAGTAAAGAAGTTTTACCATGGTCTACATGTCCCATAACACAGACAACTGGAGGACGCTTTGCCATATCTTCTTCAGAATCATCATCCTCTTTTAATAATTCTTCTACTACATTTACTTTTACTTCCTTTTCTACAATACAGTTATATTCTAATGCAATTTCTTCTGCTTCTTCAAACGAGATTTCCTGATTGATAGATACCATTTTTCCAGCTAAAAATAATTTCTTTACAATAGCGGCAGCAGGCTGTTTTAATTTATCTGCCAATTCTTTTAATGTTAAAGTTTCAGGAACAATAATTGTCTTAATTTCGTCTTCTTTCTTTTCTTCCTGTACAGCAACTGGCTTGATAAAAGCACCTTTTCTATTAGGGTCTTTTGCATTTTTACTCTTTAACAGTTTATCAAAATCTTCTTCATGTTCTTTTTTCTTATCACGATTTTTATCACGGTCACGATTAGAAAATGCAGCAGCTCTTTGTTCCTTTGTCAATTCATTTGCAAGGTCACTCTTGATAGAATTCTTTTCACTACTTTTGTAACCACCTTTGGACTGCTGTCTTCTTTCATGTCCAGAATCGGAATCTTTATCTTTATCAAAGAATTTATCTTTTCCATAACCACCTTGACTTCCATTAGAACGATTTCCACCAAAATTATTCTGATTTTTTTGACCATAAGAAGATTTGTCACCTTGTTTTCTTTCACCATTATTAGGTCTGTCACTCTGTCTTCTTTCACCATTGTTAGGTCTGTCACCCTGTCTTCTTTCACCATTGTTAGGTCTGTCGCCTTGTCTTCTTTCACCGTTGTTAGGTCTGTCACCCTGTCTTCTTTCACCGTTGTTAGGTCTATCACCCTGTTTTCTTTCACCGTTGTTAGGTCTATCGCCCTGTCTTCTTTCACCGTTGTTAGGTCTGTCGCTCTGTCTTCTTTCACCGTTGTTAGGTCTATCACCTTGTTTTCTTTCGCTATTGTTTGCTCTGTCGTTTTGCTTTCTTTCACCATTATTTGGTCTATCATTCTGTTTCTTTTCGGTATTTGTTTGTTTGTCATTTTGTTTCTTTTCGCCGTTCATTGGTCTATCACCCTGTCTTCTTTCATTAT
>CALAEX010000011.1 GCA_937891165.1 uncultured Lachnospiraceae bacterium
TATGAGAACGTTAATTGACATTATTAGTGAAGAATTAAAGCAAGCATTTTCTGCTTGTGGTTATGACCAAAAGTATGGACAAGTAACTATTTCAAATCGACCAGATTTATGCCAATATCAGTGCAATGGTGCAATGGTTGCGGCAAAAGAATATAAAAAAGCACCTATTATGATTGCAAATAGTGTAGTAGAAAAGGTAAATAGAAAGTTATTTTCCGAGGTGACAGCAATTGCTCCTGGTTTTATCAATTTAAAAGTGTGTCCTTATTATTTAACTTTATATTTAGAGGACATGAATCATGCAGAAAAATTTGGTTATGAAGAACAAGGAACAGGAAAAAAGGTTATTGTGGATTATGGTGGACCAAATGTAGCAAAACCTTTACACATTGGACACTTGCGTTCTGCTGTGATTGGAGAGAGCATTAAGAGAATTTGTCGTTATGCAGGAAATGAAGTGATTGGTGATGTGCATCTTGGTGATTGGGGCTTACAAATGGGTCTTATCATTGAAGAATTAAAAGAACGCCAACCAAATTTAGTTTATTTTGATGAAAGCTTTACTGGAGAGTATCCCAAAGAAGCTCCTTTTACGATTGGGGAATTAGAAGAAATTTATCCAAGTGCTAGTGCAAAATCAAAAGTAGATGAAGTATTTAAAGAACGTGCTCAAACAGCAACAGCAAAGTTACAAGAAGGATATGCACCTTATATTGCTTTATGGAAACATATTTTGAGTGTATCCGTAGAAGATTTAAAGAAAAATTATGAAAATTTAGATGTTTCTTTTGATTTATGGTTAGGAGAAAGTGATGCTCAGCCATATATTCCTGCTATGTTAGAAGATATGATTCAAAAGGGTCATGCGAAGGAAAGTATGGGTGCATTAGTTGTAGATATTGCAGAGGAAACCGACAAAAAAGAGTTACCTCCTTGTATTGTAAGAAAGTCAGATGGTGCAGCTTTGTATGAAACAACAGACTTAGCAACGATTGTACAAAGAGAAAAAGATTTTAATCCAGAGCGTTATATTTATGTAGTAGATAAGCGTCAAGAGTTGCATTTTGTACAAGTATTTCGTGCAGCAAAGAAATGTGGATTGCTTCCAACAGAAAAAGATTTAGTGTTTTTAGGATTTGGTACAGTTAATGGAAAAGATGGAAAGCCATTTAAAACAAGAGATGGCGGTGTAATGCGTCTGGAAAATTTAATTGCTGGTGTCAATGAGGAAGTATATAAGAAGGTAATGTCTGGTCGAGAGATGCTAGAAGAGGATGCTAAAAAGATTGCAAAAGTAGTAGGAGTTGCTGCATTAAAGTATGCAGACCTTTCTAATCAAGCTTCTAAAGATTATATTTTTGATATTGACCGTTTTACTTCCTTTGAAGGAAATACAGGCCCATATATTTTATATACTATGGTTCGTATTAAGTCGATTCTTGCAAAGTATAAAGAAGTATCAAACGATATGGTAGCAGAAACAATAGCACATCCATATGGTGGTGCGACTGAAACAAGAGAATATGGGGCAGTAGAAGTTGATTTGATGTTGACAGCAGCTAAATTCAATGACGTAGTAGCAACTGTATATGGGGAATTAGCACCACATAAGCTTTGTCAATATATTTATGAATTAGCAAATGCATTCAACAGTTTTTATCATGGAAATAAAATTATGAGTGAAGAAGATAAACAAAAACAAGGGGAATGGATTGCTTTAATTACGTTAGTATTGCAATTGTTAGAAACTTGTATTGAACTTCTTGGTTTTGAAGCACCAGAGCGTATGTAATGGTATATTTAGGTAAGATTTTGGAAAGAGGATGAATTATGTATAGTTATTTATCTAGACTAGTAATTTATCGTAACATTGATAAAGATAGTATTTTGTTTCGATTAGCAGAGATTATTAGAGATTGGCATAGAGAAGAAATAGAAAGAGAAGAAGCGATTAGTCGAATTTATGAGCAAATCAATCGTCTATTAGAAGTTTCTACACAGTATGGATTTAATGGGAATCTATGGCAAAATTATTTAGCGTTTTTAATTGCAATGACAGAAACTCCATTTGGTCTTGTCTGTGAGCAAAGGGGAGCAACCGATGGGAGTGTAAATTCTTTTGCAAAATCAGATTTTGCTATTTTTCATCAGTTGTTTCATTATGACTTTTTTGATTTAGAACATGAGTTAGAATTAAATTGTTTTTCTATTATTACGAATTATCATTCAGTGGAGAAGGCTGAAAAATATTATAATAAAAGTGTAAGTGAAAGAGTTCGTATCTTGAGTGACCAAATTGCAGATGCGTTTGATGAAGAAGAAGTATTTGACGTAGTAACTGCATTTTATAAAGAGCATGGTGTTGGCTTAATTGGTATGAATAAGGCATTTCGTTTACAAGAACAAAACGGAAAACAAGAATTAATACCAATTACCAATACAGAAGAAGTAGTATTAGATGATTTGATTGGTTATGAGGAACAAAAGCGTAAATTAGTAGAAAATACAAAGGCTTTTGTAGAAGGCAGAAAAGCAAATAATGTACTTTTATTTGGTGATGCAGGAACTGGAAAATCTACAAGTGTAAAAGCTATTTTAAATGAGTATTACAAAGATGGTCTTCGTATGATAGAAATTTATAAGCATCAATTTTCAGAACTTGCTGGTTTAATTTCTCGTATTAAGAACCGAAATTATAAGTTTATTATTTATATGGATGATTTATCTTTTGAAGAATTTGAAATTGAATATAAGTATTTAAAGGCAGTCATCGAGGGTGGTTTAGAGATTAAGCCAGATAATATATTGATTTATGCGACATCGAATCGAAGACATTTAATTCGTGAAACATGGTCAGACCGTTCAGATATATCAAAGGATGAATTGCACCGTTCTGATACGATGCAAGAAAAATTGTCTTTAGTGGCTCGTTTTGGTATTAGTATTAGTTTTATGTCTCCAAGCCAGAAGCAATTTTTTGAAATTGTTAAGGGATTGGCGAAGAAATATCCTCAAATTGATTTAACGGAAGAAGAATTGTTACAAAAAGCAAATGCATGGGAGCTTTCTCATGGAGGATTATCAGGAAGAACTGCACAGCAATTTATTACATATTTGCTTGGAAAGCAGGCATAAACATAAAAAGAGAAAAATTTTTAAAATAAAGAAGGAGGATGTTCTATGGGGTACAAAAAGCAAAAAAAGAGAATGCAGTGGATAGCTGTATTGGGAATCGGTTTATGTCTGTTATTCGGAGTGCTTTGTATGCCTACTATGGCAGTATATGGGGCAACAGAGCCTACATATGAATGGACAGAGGAAACAAAAGATGTAGAAGCATATGTAGGAACAGTAAATATAGAAAGTTTAAATGTTCGTACTGGTTTTGGTGCAAGTTTTGATAGGGTACAAGTGAATGGAAGTGCTGTAGTATTGTTAAATGGTGATAAAGTAGCTGTTATGTCTTCTGGTAATGCAAGTAATGGAAGCCTTTGGTATGAAGTTCGTTGGGTGAAAAATGAAGTAGAATATCATGGATATGTAAATGCGAAATATGTAGATATTTCAGAGCAGAGAGCAGTTCCAATAGCAACTCCAACACCAATAGCAACAGAAACACCAACACCAACACCTACACCAGAAGTAACACCAACTCCTGTACTAGAAGCGACGGTAACACCAACACCAACAGAGTCACCAGATGGAGAAGGAGGCTTTAAACTATGGGAAGGTATTTTATTGATTATTCTCATTTTACTTTTGTTAGGTGTATTATATGTGTTGTTTATGATGAGAAAGAGACAAACATCAGCAACTCAAGCTACAGAAAAAATTGATAATCTAAAAAATCTTCAATTAAAAAAGCAGTCAGAACGTCAAAATGCAGAACCAGTAAATGTGATGCGTAGAAAAATAGAAGTAGAAGATGAGGAAGAAGAAAAAGTAGGCTATTCAAAAGAGGATGATTATGAACGAGAAGCAGCAATGTTAGCAAGAAAAGAGCAAGCTCGTATTGTAAATGAGAAAATCGTAGAGAAATCTAGATTTTTTGACCCAACAGAAGACCAAGAAGAGGAACGAGAATTAAAACAGCTTTCCGAAAGTTTAAAAGAGAAGGAAATTTTAAGAGATGAAATTGATAGATTACGTCCGGGAGATATTGTATACCATGAGTTTTTTGGTAAAGGAGTGGTATTTGATAATTCGGATGTAAAGAGAATTGAAATTCGTTTTGGAACAGATGTCCGTTTTATAGATAAGGCAGGATGTGTTGCGAAACGGTTAATGCGTAAAATATAATAAAAGAGATAGTGGGGATGTTGAAACATCCCCGTTATTTTTATATGCCTAAGTATTTTTTGTAATATTGTAATACTTCTTTCATCACATCTGGACTTGGTGCACCGAGTGTAGTACGTTTTGCAACACAAGTTTCCATACGAATGACATCATAAATATCTGCTTCAAACACAGGAGAGATTTTTTGATAGTCTTCTAATGGAAGTTCGTCTAAAGAAATATTTTTTTCAATGCATAGAAGAACTAATTGACCAATAATGCCATGAGCATCACGGAAAGGAACACCATGATTTACGAGGTAATCTGCAGCATCTGTAGCATTCGTAAAGCCTTTTTTTGCACTTTCTTCCATAACTTCATTGTTAAATTTCATTGTTGCTATCATGCCAGTAAATAAAGCAAGACATCCTTTCACGGTATCAATCGCATCAAAAGTAAATTCCTTGTCTTCTTGCATATCTTTATTGTAAGCTAAAGGAATTCCTTTCATTGTCGTTAATAAGGAAGTTAAAGCACCATAGACACGACCTGTTTTTCCTCGAATGAGTTCTGCAATATCTGGATTTTTCTTTTGTGGCATAATACTGCTGCCAGTAGAGTAGCTGTCGTCTAATTCTACAAAACGGTATTCATTAGAATTCCAAATAATAATTTCTTCACAAAAACGGCTTAAATGCATCATGCAAATAGAAAGAGCACTTAAAGTTTCTAGTAAGTAGTCACGGTCAGAAACAGAGTCCATACTATTTCTAGTTGGAGCATCAAAGGAAAGCAAAGAAGCAGTATAATTTCTATCTAATGGATAGGTTGTTCCAGCAAGTGCACCTGCCCCAAGAGGACAGTAGTTCATACGTTTACGAATATCTTGTAAACGGTCACGGTCACGTAAGAACATTTCAAAATAAGCTCCAAAATGATGTGCTACTGTAACAGGCTGTGCTTTTTGTAAATGAGTAAAACCAGGCATATAAGTATTTAAATTTGCTTCCATAATTTGATATAATGTTTTTAATAAATCATATAATAATTTATCTAATTCATCAATTTCATCTCTTGTGTAAAGACGCATATCCAAAGCTACTTGGTCATTACGGCTACGACCTGTATGCAGTTTCTTTCCAGTATCACCAATACGGCTAATCAGTACAGATTCTACAAAACTATGAATATCTTCTTGTGCTTCATCAAAGACAAGTGCACCAGAAGCAATATCTTCTTTAATTTCATGTAATGCAGTAATAATCGTATCTCTTTCTTCTTCTGTTAAAATTCCCTGTTTTGCTAACATAGTGACATGAGCAATACTGCCCTGAATGTCTTGTGGGTAAAATTTTTGGTCAAAAGAAAGAGATTCATTGAAATTATGGACAAGTTGGTTTGTTTCTTTTGTGAAACGTCCTCCCCAGAGTTTCATAATGTATACCTCCATTTTTATATGTATGTTATAAAATTGATAATACAGCTTAGTATAGTGAATTACTTTTAAAAATGCAAGTTTTTTGTATGGAAATTCAAAAAAATACATATGCTTATTATAGTCTAATTGTGTCAATTTCAACCTGACAAGAAAATGGATAGGAGGAAGTTATGGAAAAGAAGTGCAGCATTCAGAAAATAATTGCAAGAGAGGTATTAGACTCGAGAGGAAATCCAACCGTAGAAGCAGAGGTTTTGTTACAGGATGGAGCAAAGGGAAGTGCAATTGCACCATCTGGAGCGTCTACAGGAGAATTTGAGGCTTGGGAATTAAGAGATTGGGAATCCAAGCGATACCTAGGAAAAGGTGTTTTAAAAGTAGTAGAAGGAATTGAACGAGAAATCAGTCCTTTACTGGCTGGGCGTTGCATTTTAGAGCAAGGAGCTTTAGATAAAGCAATGTTGCAAAAAGATGGAACAAAAGAAAAATCTAAATTAGGAGCAAATGGAATACTTTCTGTTTCCTTAGCTTGTGCAAAAGCAGGGGCGATGAGTTTGCAGCTACCATTGTATCGTTATGTAGGTGGTATCAATATAGGAAAAATGCCAATCCCAATGATGAATATTGTAAATGGTGGAGCACATTCCGATTCTAATATGGATATTCAAGAGTTTATGATTGTTCCGATTGGTGTTAGACGACTACCAAAAAATCAGTTTGCGGAGGCACTTCGTTGGTGTACAGAAGTATATCATGCTTTGAAAAAGCTATTAAAAAATTGGGGTGCTTCAACTTCGGTTGGGGATGAGGGTGGTTTTGCACCTGATTTAGCATCGGATGAGGCAGTATTAGATATTCTTTTGGATGCAATTGCAGAGGCAGGGTATGAGGCAGGAAAAGAAAAAGATTTTATGATTTCTTTGGATGTTGCGGCTTCAGAATGGAAAAATGAAAAGCGAGGAAAAGGACATTATTTGTTGAAAAAACAAGGACTGGAAATGACAACAAAGGAATTGATTTTACATTATGAATCTTTAGTTGAAAAGTATCCGATTCTATCTTTGGAAGACCCATTGGATGAAGAAGATTGGGAGGGATGGAAAGAACTTACAAAGCAGATAGGAGATAAGGTGCTTTTAGTAGGAGATGATTTATTTGTGACAAATGAGGAGCGTTTAAAGAGAGGGATTGCAGAAAGAGCAGGAAATGCAATTTTAATTAAACCAAATCAAATTGGAAGTTTGACAGAAACGATAGATACCATACGTTTAGCAAAGGAACATGGATTTATGACAATTATGTCTCATCGTAGTGGAGAAACAGAGGATACGACAATTGCAGATTTGGCAGTTGGATTGACAACTAATTTTGTAAAGATGGGTGCACCATGTAGGGCAGAACGAACAGCAAAATATAATAGATTATTGCGAATTGAGGAAGAATTACATTTATAGGGTTTTTATGGGGCTGTTTGAAACAGCCCCTGTTTTATTTATTGGTCTATAATATTTTCTCCGATTTTTATAATGTCATCTTCAAGGTTATACGTGTAATATTTTACAATATTACCTGTGCTCATAATGATATTTGGGTGACAGAGGTCACGGTCACAATAATATGGCATTTTGTCATACATAGAAAAATTTTGACCAATTGTGCCATCATATGGTAGTAGAGGAGTAAATTTGTTTTTTTCTTCCATAAGAAACACTTCCTTTTTCTTTTGTTTTATTTTAAACCTCTTTATCATATTTTGCAATATGCTTTTGTAATTCTACAAAAATAATCGGTGCAATAGAAAAAGTAGCTACAATAAGCCATTGAGATAAAGTTAGTGCAGTCACTTGAAATATTGTTTGTAACCAAGGGTTTGTAATTACAAGGAGTTGTAGGGTACTACAAAGGAAAAAAGAAAAGTTCATCATCCGATTTCCAAAAAATCCTGTTTTAAATAAGGAATATCGGCTTCGCATATTAAAAGCGTGAAATAATTGGGAAAAACTTAAGACGGCAAATGCCATTGTACTTCCATTTCCGATATAGTTTGTTCCAATAACATAGGAAAGTAAGGTTAGTGAACCAATTAGTGTACCTTCTGTTATAATTTGCACGACAAGACTTGGAGTAAATAGTCCTGCATTTGGCGAGATAGGAGGGCGTTTCATTGTATCATCTTCTGGTTGTTCCATGCCAAGAGCAATTGCAGGTAGAGAGTCCGTAATTAAGTTTACCCATAAAAGTTGGACAGCAGCGAGTGGTGATGGCATATGAAATAAAATAGCAAGGAAAATGGTAATAATTTCTCCTATATTACAAGAAAGTAAAAATTGAATGGATTTTTGAATATTTTCATAAATACCACGACCTTCTTTTACTGCGGAAACAATTGTAACAAAGTTATCGTCCATTAAAATCATATCCGAAGCATTTTTGGCTACATCTGTACCAGAATTTCCCATAGCACAACCAATATCTGCTGTTTTTAGAGCAGGTGCGTCATTTGTTCCATCGCCTGTCATAGCAACAATTTCTCCTTTGGCTTGTAAGGCTTTGACAATCCTTACTTTATGTTCAGGGGAGACCCTAGCAAAAACGGTATATTGTTTGATTTTTTCTTGTAATTGTGCTTCAGAAAGCATATCAAGCTCTGCTCCTGTAATAGCACTTGTAGTAGAAGTTAAAATACCAAGTTGGGAAGCAATGGCACAAGCGGTATTTTTATGGTCACCAGTAATCATGACAGGAGTAATTCCAGCACCTTGGCAGAGACGAACTGCCATTTTTGCTTCAGGGCGGGGTGGGTCTATTAGCCCAAAGAGTCCATAAAGTTCTAAGTCTTGTTCCAAATGGGAAAAATTGGAGTTTTTAATGGGAATTACTTTGTAAGCAAGAGCAAGAACTCGAAGTGCTTCTTTTGTCATAGTGTCATGTTTTAAACGACAAGTTGCTTCTTTTGCAGAGGAAATACGGCATTTGGAAATTAATACATCAAATGCTCCTTTTGTAATGACAAGATAATACTCTTTATTAGGTAGTTCATGGACAGTTGTCATACATTTTCTTGTGGAATCAAATGGAATTTCATGAATTCTTGGATAAGAAATAAGGTCAGCAGTAGAGAAATTTTGTTTTAAGGCATATTCTGCTAATGCTTTTTCCGTAGCTTCTCCTAAGATTTCTTTTTTTTCTAATTTTACATTATTACATAAAAGAGCCATGAGTGGGAGGTCTGGTAGATTTTCTGGTTTTAAAAAGGAAACAGTCTTTGTTACGGTCATATGATTTTGTGTAAGAGTTCCTGTTTTATCAGAACAAATATAAGTAGCACTTCCTAATGTTTCTACAGCAGGAAGTTTGCGAATAATTGCATTTTTCTTTACCATACGTTGTACACCAAGAGAGAGCATAATCGTTACAACAGATGGTAAAGATTCTGGAATAGAGGCAACAGCAAGACTAACAGCGGTCATAAACATAGTAATCATTGGAATTCCTTGCATAATGCCAACAAAAAATAAGATAAGACAAATAATTAAAACAAAAATAGCTAAAAATTTTCCTGCTTTGGCTAATCGTTTTTGTAATGGCGTTTCGTTGGTTTCTTCAGAGAGAATCATTGTTGCAATTTTTCCAACTTCTGTCTGCATACCAGTAGCAGTTACAATAGCACTTCCATGACCTGCTGTGATAATAGAAGAAGAATATAGCATATTGATTCTATCCCCTAAAGGCGTATCTTCTGGAAAAATTTTTTCGCTGTTTTTTTCAATTGCGGTGGATTCTCCTGTAAGAGAAGATTCATCGACTTTTAGAGAAACGCAAGATAAAAGTCTAGCATCTGCGGGAACTAAGTTTCCAGCTTCTAAGAAAATAATATCTCCCGGAACTAATTCATTTGCTGGAATGTTTTTTCGTATTCCATCTCGTAAAACAAGAGCGTGTGGAGCAGAAAGTTTTTTTAAGGATTCTAGGGAGTGTTCTGCTTTAGCTTCTTGTATAACACCAAGAATTGCATTTAGAGTTACAACAAGAAGAATAATGATAGGGTCTGCATAGTCTGCGTTTCCTTCAATAAGAGAAAGAAGAAAAGAAATGGCAGCAGCAAAGAGTAACACAATAATCATAAAATCTTGAAATTGAGCAAAAAAGCGCTGTAGAAAATTTGTTTTTTTCTGACCTTGGAGTTCATTTAAACCATAGCTCTTTCGTAAGTTGGAAACTTCTTTTGAGGAAAGACCGTTCGTAGAAGAATTCAATTTTTTTTGAACGGTATCTGAGGATAAAGAATGATACATATTCATTTTGCGATAAATTCCTCCTTGTAAGATATTGTCGTAAAAAGTCATTTAAATAAAGGACAGAGAGGGACTTTTTCGATAAATTGTATGCAAAATACTTTGTGAAAATGTTACAAAAATAGAGAAGAAAAAATGTGAAAATTGAAGATAAGAAAAAACTTTACAAATATGAAAAGTAAGGATATTATAGTAATAGTAAAAGATATATGCAATACTTCCCCATGAGCAAATCTTTTACAATGTATTGTTTCTTAAGCTACCTAAAAACGATTGTTATTAGTCGGATAGAGGTAGGTATTGGTATTGGAACAATAACTTTTATGTTACTATTTTTCTATGAATAGTAGTTTTTCTTTTTGTATTACAGTTCGTAAATTTTCCCCTATCAATTTAAGTAAGGAGAATATCATGAAAGTTGCTTTTTGGAGTGGCTTTGGAATGAATGCTGGTGGCACGTTAAATTTAGTTGCTATTAGTATTGTTCTAGTATCTTTATATCACAAAGAAGTCGTATTAAGTAGTAATTATATTAGTAGTCATATGTTAAGAGATTGTTTTTTTGGAACAGTGACAGAGCGTAAACGAGCAAAAGGTTCTTATTGTTACTGTTATGGAGAACCGAATTATTTTAGAAATTTGTGGGAAATGAATAAAATTAGAAATAGGGATATTATAGAAACACCTATGGAAGGAATTACGATTGTTAGACCGCCAGATGTGACTGACAAAAGTATGTTTTATTATGAAGTACCAGAACATACGATGTTTTTGATGGATGTAGCACCAGAAAGCAATATTGCTTTTGGTAGCGTCTTAGAAGAAGCAGATATTGTTGTAAGTTTTCTACCACAAAATGCAATTAAGATTCAAATATTCTTTGAGCGATATTCTTCATTAATTCCCAAATCGTTATTTATTATTGATGGTTTTCGTAAAAATGGAAGTTGTATTCCTAAAAATTTATGTTTGAAATATGGTATTGATAAGAAATGTATTAGTGTATTTCCTTATTGTTACAATTACAAACAGGCGTGTGAAGAAGGGAACATAGAATCTTTTCTTAAAAAAAATCTGAACTGTTCTACTCGTAATCCCAATTTTTATTTTATGTCTAATCTTCAGAAAATAGCAAAAATGTTAAAAGAAAGAATGTAGTACAAAGAATGAACTAATCAGAAAATAGTCAAATAGTAGATATGGTATGTTTGTTTTTATAAAAATAGGAAAGGAGAGAAGGAAAATTTATGAATTACCTTTACAGAAAAAAACACTGGAAAAGAGTTGGATTGGCATTGTTAGTATGTTCTACTCTAGCTGGTGGTATTCTGTCAGGTTTTGAATATCAATTGTTGAATGATTATCAACAAAAATTGAAGGATATAACAAATCAAATAAATTCTTATCAAAAAAACGTATATGTGGCAGATGGGGAACTTGCTTGTGGTACAGTAATTTCAGAAGAAACTGTACGAAAAGAAATACGTTATATAGATTGGGAAAAAGAAAAATTTTTTTCAGAAGAAGACTTTGGGAAAAAATTGATTATGGATATTTCGGATGGCGATTGTTTATTGGCAGATATGGTAGTACCTGTGACAGAAAATGTAAGAGAAGTTTTTTTATCAGAAATAGAAATGCCAGAGCATTTAGAAGCTGGTAATCGAATTGATATTCGAATTCGTTATGCAAATGCGGAAGATTATATTGTACTGTCAAATAAATTTATGGTGGCGTATGAAGATGTTTCTGGAATGATACTTCGTTTGACAGAAGAAGAGATTCTTTTATTGGCTTCTGCTATTGTCGATGAAGGTCGTTATTTTGGAACAAGATTATATGCAGTAAAATATCCAGAACAAGAACTGATGGAAGTAGGAAACGTTACTTATGTACCAAACCAAGAAATTCTGGCTATGTTAGAGTTAGAAAATACAAAAGGAGAATTTAGAACAGCCTTAGAATGGCGGTTAGAACAGATGGAGAAATGAGTAAAGTAGCACAACTACCAGAAGAAGAATTTCAACAATGGCTGTGGGAACAGATACAAAAAAGAGAATTTATGTATGGGTATCAGTTGAAAAGAGAAGAAATACAACAATTGATTTATGAAATTTTATTTTTAGAACAAGAAATGCAAGTAGAAGAAATAGAAAAATTTTTCATTCCTTTTGGACAGGCAGGTTATTTATCTATTCGGAGAAAATTTGAGTTGATATTATTTGTTTTGGAAAAAGAAATACATGGTGGTGCTATGTTTTTTTTAGAGGAAATGGGATGTCAAGAAATGATGACCGCGGAATGGATAGAGAAACTTTATTTAGAATGGAGTTTAGAAGAACGTCTAATTTTATCACAAGAGGAAAGAAAGGAATTTTTTGTTCAAACATTGGCGGATCAGTTTTGTTTTGGCATTGTAGAAGTGCTTGGACGAATTGCAAGAGATGGTATTTTATTAGGTGAATTATGTCCACCTTTATTTGAGGATGAACCTATTGATAGAAGAGCTGCTGTATGTAGTAAGGGAACAGTTATAAGACTTCCATTCCTTGGAATTGAAGAACAAGAGGAATTGATTCGGATAGTAAAGAGTATTATTGCACAAGAAAATAAAGGAGAATTAACTGTAATTAATCCTATTTGGGAATGTGTACGAGAAGATGGCACTTGTATTACAGCGGTGAGGCCACCAGCAGGTAAGGATTGGGGAATACGAATTTTGTATGGGGCAGCAAGAAAGGAACGGCAAGAATGGCAAATACAAATATGATAGGAGTTGTAGGTTATGAAAGTGAAGATATTGTATTGTATCTTGCTAAATTACTTTGTGCATTGGAAAAGAAAGTTGCTATTGTAGACCGAACAGAGCAGGAAATGTTAATAGAACTTTTAGAAGTTGGTACAGAAAGAGAAGGAGAATACGAAGGAATTTGGATAACTTCTCAGGGAGTAGAAAAAGACAAATTTGATGTTATATTTTTCTTATTTGGATATCGTTTATTGCATCCAAAGTTATATGAGTGTGAAGTTCTAATTATGGTAACAGATGGAGTGCCAGCACATGCTTCGTTGCTAAGAAAACTTGGACAATGGGAAAGAAGGCAATGTTTAGTAATAAGAAATTTGGTTGCAATGAAATATGGAGAGCAATATTTAAAAATGCTAGTTGGTCAGATGGAAACTTCTTGTTTTGTTATTCCTTATGAAGAACAAGATACTCGAATCAGGTGTTGTCTTGGAACAGATACAGAAATTTGTATTAGAAAATTGTCAAAAGAAATGAAACAGATAGTAGTCGAATTACTTTTGTGGCTTTTTTCTGAATATACAGAAAAGGACCTTAGAAAAAAAATAAAAAAATTGTAGAAAGGAAGTAGAACGTAGTGAATGGGAAAGCTCATAACATTTTGGTCACCTTTTATTGGACAAGCAAAGGTAACTTCTAGTATGTGTGCTGTTGTGGCGGCATTTGCTATGCAATATCCCGAACTTGAACTTGCTGTAAGTCATACACAGTTAGAATCGATGGAACTAGAGGAACGGTTAGATTATCGAATTGGATTTACAGGAAAAAAAGAACTATATGAAAAGACGGGAATGTCAGCATTAATACTCCAATATATGCAGGTAGGATTAACTTCAGAACGAATTCGTAGATGTGCAATTCCATTGTTAATTAAATCTATATATCTATTTTCTGGAATGAAGAAAAAAGAATCTTTAGACCCAATTCAATATAGTATTTTAACAGAAAAGTTAGTGCAGGAGTTTGATATAACATTTTTGGATTTAATGTCTGGAGAAAATGAAACTTCTTTTCAATTTATGCAAGCAGCAGATGTGGTCGTTGTAGTTCTTCCACAGCGACCAAGCTGCTGGGAATTATTTTTTAAGTGCGGAATAGAAAAATTGAAGAAGAAAGAAGTTTGTATTTTAATTGGCGGATATTTTGGAATTTCCAGATATAATGAAGCTTATTTTAAGCGAAAAAAAGAACATAGAATAAAGGCAAAGATGATAGGAACAATTCCTATTAACATAGGATTTATGGATGCCATGATAGAAGGGAGGACGTTAGAGTTTTTTCTAAAAAATGAGTTAGTCGGAAAAAAAGAGGAAAATTATGAATTTGTGGAACAGACGAAGAGAGCAGCAGAACAACTTAACAAGTATCTTAAAGAAGAAGGGTAGAAATTATTCCTTTTCTGAAGTTTGTGAGAGAGTACAAATGGTATTAAATGAATATACAAGTAGTAGTATATCAGAGATTGGTTTGAGTGAAGAACTTCGGAGAAATCAGGAAGAACATCGTAGAGTAATTTCTTCTAGTATTCGAACTTGCTGTGCTGGAAACTATGGAGCAAAAGAAACGGTAAAAGAAATTATTAAAGATTACTTATTAGATGAATTACAAGTGGATAAAACATCTATTTGTTCTTTAGTGGCATTTGATACTCCAGAACGAATGTCTGCATGGCAAATGGCAGAAACAATGATATATTGTATGGATAAAAAAGAAGAAGAAAAAGGCTTTGGATTACTCTGTGAAAGGTATCAATGGGGAAACTTTCAGGAGGAAAATAATACAGGATATTTTATTGCAGAAGAGGTAGTACGAAAAACATATGAAAGTATGAAACCTGAGTTATCTTTTATGGAACAGATTTCTATTGTTGCTCAATTAATTTTTGCTAAGACAGTTGGTTTAGGAGTGATTGATACATTAAATCAACAAAGAGGATATATTGAAGAAATACAACTAGGTATGAATGGAAGGTCAGAACAACGATATGATTATAAGGAAGAACTCAGTGGAAGAAATAAATCAGATTTTTTTAGTAGAGATGGGGTTCATATTTTAGTGAAGGGAAGTACCATTTGGTTGCAATATCTTTCTTTTGGAACAGAGGAAGAATTGCAACGTGTATTGCGTAATTTAATTAAAGAATCTTCCGCAGGGGAATTAACAAAAAATCATCCAATGATTGTAGTAGATACAATAGATGGAAGAAGAGTATCGGTATCTCGGCCTCCGATGACAGATGCATGGGTTGGTTTAATTCGAAAATTTGATACAATAGAAGAAGTATCATTAGAAAAATTGTATCAAAATACTTCAGAAGCAGATTTATTAGTTGGATTACTGCGACAGTTAGTAAGGTCAGGAAGAAATATTGCAATTACAGGAGAAATGGCATCAGGTAAAACAACTTTATTTCGTGCGTGTCTTGCAGAAACAAGAAGAGACTTAAATATTAGAGTGATTGAGGCGGATTCTTTTGAGTTAAATGTAAGAGGATTTCTTCCAAAAGCAAATTCGATGACAATGAGAGTGACAGATAGAACGCCAGCAGAGGAAGTACTTGCTTTTGCAAGAAAAACAACTGGACAAATTTTTGCTGTAGGAGAAATTAATTCAGCGGCTGTAGCAACAATGGCAATGGATTTATCTAAAATTGCTTCGCAACTTTTATTTTCGGCTCATTATGTAACCACGGAACATATGATTGCAGACTTTGTGAATGCTAAATTGTGTGTAGGTGGATATTCCGAAGAAAGTTTAGCAGAAATGGATGTGGTAAGATGTTTAGGATTTGATATTCATTTGAAAGCAAGACAAGGAAAACGATATGTACAATATATTAATGAGGTAGTACCTGTAAAAGAGAGAAAAGAGCGAAATAGTAAAACATATCAAATACGACAAATCTATCGTTACGATGAAGAACAGGAAAAAGGAGTACTTATATGTTCCCCATGGGAGCTTTCTTATGCAAAGGCAAAACAAGGATTGTCAAAGGATAAATATACAGAATTTTGTTGTTTTTTTGAACAAAATGTAACTCAAAAAAAGTTTGGAATAGAGGAATCTCAAATTTCTTGCTTATCAAGTTGTGAAGTATAAAATGCTTGAGCAAAAGAGGAGAAAATAGATGAGACTATGGAGTAAATTATTAGACATATCAGGATATGTATTATTTTTAAAAAGAAAATTTTTAAGAATTTGTCCTTATGGAGAAAAAGAACTGAATGTATTACTTCGCCAAACAATAAGCAAAATAAGTATTTGTTGCGTGCTTGTTCTTATGATTCTTTTTCTATGGAATGGTTTTTTTGATATATGGATTAGTTTATATTTCTTTGAAGGAATCTTGTTTGCTTTATATTTAGTGGCGATGGAAGTTCCAAATTATGTGATGCAAGAAAAGGAAAATCAGTTATATCAGGACTTATTGATTTATTTTTCTAGAGTAAAACATCAATATTTGTCATGTCATCATATTCCAAATGCGGTTTATAAAGCTGCAGAAAATATGAGTTATGAAGTACAACAACATGCAAAAAAGATATATCAGATTTTAATGGAAAGTAATCGAAAAGAAAAAGTTAGAGAATATGTATTGTTTTTTAGTGGTAATCGTTATTTAAAATTGTTTCTTGTACAAGCGTATGAGGCATCGGAAAAAGGAGATTTGCTTTTAACGCAAGAGGAATCTTTGTTTTCTGATAATGTAGAATATCTTCGTTTAGAATTGATGGAAGAACTGTATCGTAGAAAGAAAAGGGCTTATGAATTTGCAGGTTATATTTTTGTGGCAGTAACTCCTTTTTTTATGATGCCTGTATTGAAACAATGGGGATTGGATTTTGCTCCAGAATTAGAGTTTTTTTATGCAGGAACTGGAAAATTGATAGAATTGATTACTTTTTTTTCTTCTATTATTATTTATGGATTTATCAATAGAGCAAAAGAAATTACGTTGTTTTTAGATACACCAAAATTAGAAGGAAATGAACAAAGTAGTTTTTATGAAATTAGTTTTTTTCAAAAGTGGATAAAAATTTTAGAACAACATAATGGAACATTTAGTACAAGAATACGAGCACTTTTGTTGCAATCAGGAATCAGAACTTCTTATGGTTGTTTTATCTTTCGTATGATAGGGATTGCAGGAGTTACATTTGTGTTATTGTTTAGTTTTATCATAGGGATTCATGGAAAGGAAAAACAATCTATTTTAAATACAGTCAGTACAATAGATACTATAATGCCAGTAGCAAATGAAGAAAAGAAACAGCTTGTGAAAGAACAAATTCTTATGTTAACAAGACAATATAAGGATAAAGAAAATATTACAGAAGAAGAAGTGAAAGCAACACTTCGAGAGAATATTTCTTTATCTAATCAGTCTATGGAGCAACAGCTTATAATAACTGTAATAGAAAAGGTAATACAATACCAAGGAGTAAAGATAGCAATTTGGGAATGGTTGTTTTGTTTGATAGGGAGTATAGTAGCAGGCTTGCTTCCATTTATTAGAATATGGTATCAGGTACGAACAGCACTCGCAGGAGCAGTATATGAAATTCGACAGTTTCAATCGGTTATTATTATGGAACGAAGATTACATGGAATTACGATGATTGGAATATTAGAAGATATGGAAACTTTTTCTCAAGTATTTAAAAATGTATTGCGAAAATGTATTAACTCTTATCCAACAGGTCCTAATAAAGCGTTACAGCAAATGAAGGAGGAAGGAACAAAGATACATTCTAGTTTTGAAGAATTAGCAGATGGCTTTTTGTCTGTAGATGAAGTAGGAATTGCGAAAGCATTTGCAGAAGTAGAGCATAATCGAGTTCTTTTAGAAAAAATGTCTCAGTTGGAAGCAGAAATAAATTTAGAAAAGAAAAAAGATAGTACAGAACTTTTGTCTAAAATTCCAATGTTTTTGACGGTAGGTGTTTATTTTATTATACCATTTTTCTTATTCTCTATGTATGGTGTATTTGAAGTATTTAAGCTTTTAGAAGAATTACAAATGTAAAAAATGTTTGATACAAAGAAATGGAGAAAAAGATATGCGTATTAGTAAAGAATTTTTGATGGAAGCAGTTAGTTTATCTTTGTTAGTAGCACTAATTTTAATTAGTGTTCAAATGTTTCAGAGGGCGAATAAAATTACAACACTATTAGAAGAAGGACAGGAAAAAAAGATTACTCAACTACAAGAGTATGAAATTGTACGATATGATGGATTTTGTATCGATGGAATGACGGCTATAGGGTATATTAAAACAATGGTTGGAACGTATCAAATTCCAGTGATTGTTACAACAAAGGAAAATAGTTTTATTGTAAAAGAGAAAGAAAACTATACAAGTTTGAGAGACCCGAATTCAGATACTTATATTCCACCACTGTCATTATATTTGTGTGAAGTGGTTCGGGATGAAAATGAAAGTATAAAAGAAATAAAAATTACAATAGAGTAAGGAGAAAATTAAAAATGGGAGCTTCAAAAAGTTTTATTAAAAATGCAGTAGGAATTTTGCTTGTGGTGGCAGTTTGTTTTGTGGCAGTTACAATTTATAAAAAGGGAAATGATAGTATTAATAATTCTCTTAGCGATTATGATGAATTAATAGCTCAGTTTGATAATGCACAATTAAAAAGTTATGAAGATTCTACAGTGTTAGGAAATCATATTATAGAGTTATTAAAAACATTGCAAGAAGGAGACGGAATAACAATTGAAGTGTGGAATGGTTATAACATAAAAGAAGAGGAAGCACAAAGTTATAGCTATAGTGAGATTCATAAAAAAGATTCTACCATATTGTCTGATATTATAGATAAGACAAAGAAAGAGTGTTATATCAATCCAAGTGCTTCATTTACTTCTTCGGTTGTTTATGATGATAATCATGAAATATCTTCTATTATTTTTAAGCAAGAATAATGAAAATAGTTAAAAAATATCTTTTGTTTTCTGTAATCTTATTTTTTTATCTCATGGCGTTATCTTTAGTACTCCAACAGTTCTCCTTATATCAACGAGCTTATTATAGCTTAAGCATTTTAATTTCCAATCCTTCGATATCTGTAGTAAGAGAAACTGTACAAATGGAAGAGGAAAATGTAATAGAGGAAAAAAAGGAGTGATAAAATGCACGTATTGCAAAGGAGTATCAGTATTTTATTGGCTGCATTTTTTTTCATATTTGCTATTACTTTTGTAGTGGAAGAAAAGGAAAATTATGGATATGAACAGTGGGAAGAAATTCAAGTAAATCGATTTTTACAACAAATTCGTAAAGAGGGAAAATGTACTTATGAGCAATATCAATTATTTTATGGAGCATTAAATGAATTTGGGAAAAATATAGAAGTTATATTAAAAGAATATCAACGTGAAACGAATGCTGAAGGAATAGTATATTGGTATTTAGTTTCTTGGGAAGAAATTCAAGATTTTTTTATACAAGAGGAACAGTACACGTTTCAAAAGAATAGTGCCATAGAACTTTGTGTGACAGCGAAAAAAGGAGATAGTGTAGAACAAAATAAGTATTATGTTATTTCTAAAGGGAAAGAAAGAGGACACTAGGGATGATACGAATATGGGTAGAAGAATGGTTTGATACTTTATTGATGTTGTTTCTTATAGTTGGTTCACTTATATTTTCTTTTTATTATTGGAAAGGACAATATCAGGTACGTTATACAAAAATTGTGGTAGAAGAATTTTTGGAAAATTCTTCTACAGAAGGAGAGGTTTCTGTAGAAGAAATAGAAGTATTGTTACAACAAATACATAAAATAGATAGTGAATATAGTTTAGAGCTTATTTACAATGGAATCAAGTTAGAACCTTGTTATGCAATACTTTCTAAAGAAAGGTTGGATGACTATTATTTGAAACGAAATGTTCGCAGAGAAATTGTATTGGAAGAACAAACAATTTCTATACCAGAGGAAGTAAATTTCTTTCATTTGCAAGAAGAAACCAATGCTTCTATTTTGGCAGCAGGAAAGGAACAGTATCTTCCATTACCAGAAGACGAAGCTATATTTTCAGTAGTACCAGTTCGACCAGAACAAAGAGTATATGAAGGAGAAGCATTAATTACTTTATGTTTAGTAACTTCCGCAGATGGGAATTATTATGTAGAAGCAGAACCTGTAATAGCAACAAGTTCTGGTATAGTTTCTATGAAATTACAGATAAATGGGCAACAGAAATATGTAGAAGTAAACGTAATATGCTATCCAAGAGAACTTTCTTGTGTAGAAGGACATAAGTTTAGTAATACAAAAGAAAGAATCGAAGAATTTGAAATGACAGGAATGCAGTCTGTTTGTCCCATTTGTCAAGAATTACCCAAGGAAATAGAATGTAGTCAAGATACAATGTTATTAAAAACAGGAGAACATCTTGAGAGTACTTCTATTTTTCTTGAAGTAACTTATTTAGATGGACATATAGAAAAAATTTTACCATCTATGAAAGAATGGAAAGATAATTATGATGAAAACTTTTGTGGTGTTCAAACGGTAACAGTACAGTATGGGAATTTGCAAGATACAGTAGTAGTAGTTTCAGAAGGAAAAGATTGTAGTCAATGTGGAAATGTATGTACAGGAAAAACATATCAAGATTATATAGAGTTTCCTTATTGTACAGAGTGTATGTCAAAAAGCATTTTGTTTACAGGAGAAGTATATGAAGAAGAATTACGGATGAATTTAAAAGAACTAATTGCTTTTTTAGAGGAGGAACTAATTCTTTTTATGGAAGCAGGCGACAGGCTTACAGTAAGTGTAAAAAAAGGGAATAACTATATATCCATAATGGAAAAGATAGTAGTTAAGAATAGAAAGGTGTCAGAATTAGAATGAAACAAGGACATTTTGTAGTATTGTATTTTATCATTTATTGTAGTTGTTTTATTCTGCTTTTTAAGGAACAAGTAAATTATGACAGAGTGATAGAAGAGAAAAAACGAGTGGAAACCAGCTTAAAAATGGCAGTAGAAGAAACCGCATGGAGATTAACTTCTGTGATAAAAGAGCCTATTCAAAGGAAAAAAGATATAATAGAAAAGGAGTTTTTTGAGTATTTATATATTTCGTTAGGATTATTAGAAGATATAGAAGAACAGAAGAAACTAAATATGTATTTACCAATGTTATTGCTGATAGAAGAAGAAGGAGCTGTTTTTTACTATATGCAACAAATAGAAGAAAATGGAATTAAAAGATTAGAATATAAGTGGTCAGAATATATTCCATTTATGTTCCCAGAAGAGAGTACAGATAGTAAAAAGAAATCAATTATTGCAGATATTGTAGAACCTTATGCTTCTGATATTATTTCAAACCACAATTATATTGCGATGCAATATGGGATAAATTATTCTTTTTATGTACCAAAGTTTTTGCAGAATACTTCAGAAAAGTTGAATTTTCCAATGTTATTTGTTGTGTTCCAAGGATGGCCTTTAACTGCTTCTAGTGAGGTTTTATATGAAAATTGTATTGATGCTGCAGGATATATTCAAGAAGTAGAAAAATATGTAGTAGAAATAGCAAAAGATATTTCACAGCCATATACTTATTATCATAAGGAGGGTTGTAGTTATACGGGAAGTCAAGGAGGAAGGATATTAGATAGGAAATTATCAAAAGAACAAGCAATTTATATGTATGGTGCATATGCTTGTAAATATTGTATTGAAACAAGATGAAATTGGATTATGCACATTGACAATTAAAAAAATAGATGAAAATAAAAGAATGTACTTGCGTTTTTAAAGAAAATTTGTTATAATATGTAAACAAAAAGAAAAATATAGGAAAATAACGATACAAAAATTGCATGGGGAAATAAAAAAGGAGGAACAATACAGGGGAATAATTAATGAGGATGAATAGAAAAAATATTGTTATAGTAATTGCTAGTGTGATTATTATAATAATACTACTAAAAGGTGTTTTTCGTAATGCTTCATTTATGACTACAGAAAAATTTCTGACAGTAACACCTTTTATAGATACAGATATACCAAAGCCAACACAGATGAAAGAGCCAGAGTTAACAGTAACGAATACACCAAGGCCAACACAAATAAAAGAACCAGAGTTAACAGTAACGAATACACCAAAGCCAACACAAATAAAAGAGCCAGAGTTAACAGTAACGAGTACACCAAAGCCAACACAGATGAAAGAGCCAGAGTTAACAGTAACGAGTACACCAAAGCCAACACAGATGAAAGAGCCAAAGTTAACAGTAACGAGTACACCAAAGCCAACACAAATCCAAGAACTAAAGCCAACTATAACCAATACACCAACGCCTATGTTATTTGCTGAACCAGATTTGTTGGAGAGTTTAGATGGGAAACGTGTATTGTTTTCCACGGATGATGAGAAAACATTTAGTTTTAATGTAAGGGATTACGAAGTGTATCAGACAGGACTAGTTGGGAATTACTATATAGAATATGGCTCTATGGATAATGAAGTAGTTACTGTTTCTGTAGAAGAAAATGTAAATTATATTTATACAAACTTTCCACATCTAGGGGATAATAATTGGTGTTATTTTAATACCGTAGGATATCGTCTTATAGTAAGACCACTAAAAGAAGGAACAACACAAGTGTATTTTCGTTTCTATCAGGATGAGAATCATACAAAACTTTATGATGAATTCAGTTTTATAGTAGAAGTAGAATTTATTAATGAAAATGATTTTATGGCTGGAGAATATAATCCAATTTCATCAGGATATCCATATAAGGAACATGAATGGAAGTATGGAGATGATATTGTAGTAAGTGTATGGGCTAATAAACACAGAAATCGGGCAGTATTAGTGGTTAAGGGTACAGGAGAAATGTGGAATTCTGATATGGCAAGGGAGAAGATTAATACATATTCTCCGTGGTCATATTCTGAACATTGTAATTATGTACAAAAAATTTATGAAATACATATTGGCGAAGGGATTACTCATGTAGAAGATTTTTCTTCTATGGCGAAACTAGAAATAGTAGCATTTCCAACTACTTTGAAATCTATTGGAAAATTTGCTTTTAAAAATGCAAATTTTAAAGAGCTAATTTTTCCAGAAGGATTAGAAGTGATTGGAGAACGTGCATTTTTGTGGTGTTATCCATTAGAGAATATAGTATTTCCTTCTACATTAAAGTATATTGGAGTAAATGCATTTGGATTAGAAGCTGGTTCAGAAGAAAAAAGCAGAAATAAATTAAAAGAAATTATAATTCCAGAGAATGTAGAATTTATTGGACGATATGCATTTGGCTATCGGTATCATACAAATATTGTGTTGCCAGAGGGACTAGATACTAGTAGTTTTGAAGAAGATTGGAAATTAATTCCATGGTAAAGAACAAGGATAAGAAAAAAGAGTAGTACAAAAAGCGAAAAACGAAGTCTATTTCAGATTTTGTTTTTCGCTTTTTTGTCGGAAAGGAGAGTTATATGATGGAGAAAAGAAAAAAACAGCACAGAATACGAGTTACTGTTTTTCTTTTTCTTTTTTTGGCTTTTGTTATTTTTTGTATGACAATTTTCGTAAAGGCATTTCAAGAATATGAAATAACGCCATCTAATAATTTTCAGATTGAAGTACAACAAAAACGTGCATCTGCTAGTGCGGGGACAAAATATTCGACAGGTGGATGGTATTTATTTAAGGAAGAAATAGGAGCAGCAGAAAGTACAACAATTCAAAATGGTACTGTTATTAATGCAGCTTATTATAATACTTATGGATTTAAGTTAACTACTGGTACAGAAAATAGAATTAATCGTACGGAAGAAGATGAAAATGGAATATTTTATGATACATTTCAATTTGATGCAGAAAAGATTGTACCAGCAGTTTTGTTATGGTATACAGAAAATGGAGAAGTAAATAGAGAAGCTTTAATAGATGGAGTTACTGTTTATGCAAGTAGAAGTTTAAATGTAGTAGTGAATGGAAAAGTAAAAAGTACACATTATAATTATGAAGATATTGCAAAACAAGCTTCGTGGTCTTTGGGTACATTAAATGCATTTGAAGATTCTTATGATAAACCTATTGTATTACAATTTAATTCCGTTGATTTTTCTATAGAAATTTTAGATAAAGAAGGAAATGTACCCGAAGGATATGAGCATAAGTATAATAATATTCCAAATCAGCTTCTTTATGGAGAGAGTGTTACTTATACATATCCTGGAGAATTGATGGGGTATGAGTATCTAGGTTTTGAGTGGAGAATTGGAACTGCTTTTGGAGAAGAATTACAAGGTTTGACAAAAGGAACTTCTACAGGAAATTATACAATTTCGTATAAGGAAAAGATAGAACAAGAGGGATTGGTATTAGTATTTCGATATGAAAAAATATTACCTGCTACGGCAACTCCTTTGCCAACAAATACAGTAACTCCAACACCAGAACCAACGTTGCCTGTTGGAATAACAGCTACAGCAACTCCTTTACCAACAAAGATTCCAACTCCTTTGCCAACAGCAACTCCGCTACCAACTCCTTTACCAACAGAAGATACCTATACAGCTTATAATAAAAGGTACTATTTTTCAACAGATGAGGGATATACTATGCATCAAATTGCTGGAAATTCTTCTTATGAATTATCAAGCGATAGTAGTCCTACAGGTGCTGGTAATGTAAGTACTTCGGGTTATACAAAGAGAGAGAAATCTTATTTAAAAGGAATAGATGAAAAAGGAAATGAATGGTATTTTATTGCATCTGGGGCAAATGCAACTTATGTACATCCAGCAGTGTATCAGGGTTATTCTGTAGATAGTGAAGATGTCAAATACATTACAGAACTTATTTTTCCATCCGTAATTACTTGTGATGGAAGTTCTTATAAGGTAGTTAGTATCGGTGGCGGAACAGCGAAGTATAAAGTAGAAAAAGATAGTTATTCAGAAAATTGGAATGAGAATACAGAGTTCGGATATTATAAAGAGTATACTTATGGAATGGCATCTGGGGTATATGATTATTACAGATATAGTGGAGATGGAACAGGTGCTTATACGGTAAAATATAACAATAAAATTTCATATGCCTATGGAATTTTAGGAAATGGAATGATAGAAAGTGTAGGGGGCAATTGTTATAATTACAGTAATGGAACAGTCAAAGAAAAGCATTTTGTTAGGTCATATTATGTTTATAATACGACATTACAATCGGTTACAATACCAGATACCGTAACCGCAATACTTACTTATGCTTTTTATGGATGTCAAGCACTTACAGAAATCAAAGGTGGAGACAATGTGAAAAATATGGGATACTATAGTTTTCAAGCAGTAAAGCCAACTTTAATATATAGTAGTGAATGGGCGGAAAATAATAATAAAAATTATGATATGTATTATTACAATGAATCTTATTCTATGATACATGGCATCTACACAGATACTATGATAAATTGGGAAAACTCATGTCAATTGAGTCCTTATTTAAGATTACCAAAGTTTCCTGTTTTGAATCTGATAGGAGATTATGCATTTGAAAGAAGAAGTAATTTATATGATGTTATATTAAGTGAAACAGTAAAGAATATTGGAAAATTTGTATTTCAATATTGTGATTTAAATTCTATTACAATTCCTGGGAAAGATGTGAATATTAAATCAACGGCACAAGTTCATTACACTACACTTGGCACGAATTCGGCTGGAGAAAATCGAACAATTATTTATACAATACCAAATTCTAAAGCAATGGAGTATGGATTAGCTCATTTTACTTATTATAGACTAAAAGCGGGATATCCTGTCATTTATGAGTCAAATGGTTCGGGAGAAATGGCGAAAAGTTATCCATCAGATGTTGTAATGGAAGAAAGTACAATTTGTTTTAAAACAACCATTTATGCAAATATGTTTTCTAGACCAGGGTATCGGTTTGTTGGTTGGAATACAAAAGTAGATGGCAGTGGTATATCCTATTTTCCAACACAAGAAGTAGTTTTAGAAGAAAGTTTAATTTTATATGCACAATGGGAGCAGGCCAATCCGATAATTCGTTATGATAAAAATGGAGGTTTTGGTACGATGGCAGATACTGTACTTGCAATAAATGAAACAAGTGCAGTTTTGAAGCATAATACATTTATTAGAAAAGGATATCAGTTTAAGGGATGGAATACAAAGGCAGATGGAACAGGCATTTTTTATGAAGATGGAGCAGTGGTTTCGAATATTTTTGGAATTTTAACATTGTATGCTCAATGGGAAAAAGTTAGCATAGAATATACATTGTTATATATGAAATATCCATATGGAACAGCAGGAAATAGTATTTGGAAGCAAAAGGTACTTACTTATGATGCTTTAGAAACGGTAGAAGGCGAACCATATATTGCACAAGGAAGTAAAGTAGCTTATCATTTAAATTCATCATCTAGTATGAGTACAATTCCACAGCAGTTGCAATTAACAACAAAAAATACACAAACCATTGCACCTATATTTGATAGTTGGAAACTTTATCAAAATAATAGTTCAGGTTTATTATCTTACCAAGGAAAGCAATATAAAGCAGGAACAATACTATCTGCTTTAGCGAAACAACAAGGAGAGGTATGTTATTTATATCCAAAATGGCAGGAAAGTGGAGCTTTCGTTGTCCTTCCGTCTACGTCTTGTGTAGGATATAAATTAGAAGGTTGGAGTGAAGAAGCAGATGGAAGAGGAACGATTTATCACGTTTATGGAGAAGAAAGTGAAGAAGAATTAAGCACGTTTGCACCAGTGAAAGATACGTTACTTTATGCGATATGGACTCCAGAAAAAAAGACAATCTTGTTAGATGGACAGCAAGCTCAAGAACAGTTACAAAAAGAAGTAGTTGTTACATTTGATGCTGTTGTACCAACAGTAATAGTACCAAGTCGAAGTCAGTATGTATTTCAAGGATATTATACAGGAAAAGATGGAACAGGCACTAAAGTAATTGATATAGATGGAACAGGAATGATGATTGCAAATGATGAGAATGGTTGTTTTCATGGAATAGATATACTGTATGCTTATTGGTTACCAGATAAACAAATTTATTATCATCCAAATTATGCTCCATTAGATAGCGATTGTCCAAAAATGGAAGTAACATGGATAGAATCTAATAAAACGGGAGCTTATTTAACAAAAAATATTTTTGTAAAGCAAGGCTATCATTTTACTCATTGGAATACAGAAGTAGATGGAACAGGAACTTCTTATCAAGATGGACAATGGATAGATGGAATTACTACAAGAGTAGTTTTATACGCTCAATGGGAAAAGAATACATATAAGGTGCATTATGCAAATGATAGCTATGCAAATCATACAGAAATTTCCGATAGTGAAGAAGATATTTGGTTTTATGATGAAGACTATGTTATTAAAGAGCAACCATATATAAAACAAGATACAGTTACTTATGATTTGAATCGTGGAAATAAGAGTACGATACCAAAAATGTTGACCGAATTGTTGCAAGAACATACAATGTCGATTTATCCATTTGTCGGATATCAGTTATATGAAAAAATATTGGATGGTTATGAAAGGATGGATACCTTATTTTTATCAGGTGAAATGGTTCGTAATCTTACAGCACAAAAGGAAAAAGAGTTTGTTTTATTTCCAGAATGGGAGGAACAATCTAAGGGAGTCCAGTTACCAGAAGCATATATGGAAGGCTATCATTTTCATGGTTGGGTGGTAAATGCTATAGAAACAAATAAGGAACATATATTAGAAAGTCCTTATATTACGAAAGAAGATATTACATTATATGCTTATTGGACACCAAAACAATATGAGATACGATTAGATGATAGAGGTGCTACTAGCGAAGGTCATAGTGAAATGGTAACTTTTTATTTTGATGCAAAAGGGGAAACTATTAAAGTTCCAACAAAAACAGGATATACTTTTCATGGATACTATACAGAACCTAGAGGAAATGGAACAAAATATTATGATGAAGAAGGCGTTTGTGTAAAAGTATGGACAGAAGAAAATCAAACGAGTTTGTATGCTTATTGGACACAGAATGAAATAATATTTCCAAAAGAGGAAGAAAAGGTGGAACCAGAAGTATTGCCTCAAATAGAATATAAAGGAGAAATTGGGCGAAAAGATGCGAAAGTATTACTTTATGCAGATGATTATAATAGTTCTACAGGAGCTATAGATGATTTACAACCTTATTTAGTTTCTTCTACAGGAAAGAATAGGGGAAGTATTCCTTCTACAGAACAGCTTGCGATGAGAGCGAAAGTAGGCTCCTGGATGTTTTCTTACCATATTCAAAGAGTCTCAGGGAAAGAGTATGTACGAATTTATGTTACAGTACCTTATCGTACGCAATATGAAAGGGAAGATGAAACTTTAGTAATTAGTAATCAAATGAAAAAAACATATGAAATAGTAGTACCAAAAGTATGGTCTTATTGGGAAGTAATAGAAAGTGGTTTCTATTATCCAGAATCTGTAACAATACAAAATAAAGCGTTAGCAGAAGAACAAAAAGAAATATTTGTAAGTAAAGAAGTATCTAATTTGCCAGAATATCAAGTTTATGATTATGAATCAGATGAACATATCTTTTGGAAAACGACAGATTCTGATGGAATAGGACGAGTAGAGATTTTATTAACAGAAGAACAATATATTATTTCAGATGTTATTGGACAACAACCAGACATAGAGGAATATTTATCCATTGTTTGTTCGAATGCTGCTTGGAAAGATAGTAGTAAATGTAATGTCCGAAATGATTTTTTATCATTGAATGGAGTTGAGATTCTTTCGGATGATATTCAAATCACAGGGCATGGAGTTGAGATAAACTTATCTAATTTGCCAAAAGAAAGTGTACAAATAGAGCAAACAAAGTATGAACAAACTTATCAATCAGGAATTGATATTCAAGATACGATACCAAATGGAGTATATGAAACATCTGCTTGGATTCGTTATGTGGGTGATGATAAAAATATTGGAGTTGCATCAGAAAAAGTAGTTGTAGTTTCTGAAGTAAATTCACTGCAAATTCATACTCCTGTGGCTTGTAAAGGCATGATAATGGATGAAGTAGAAGAACACATTTTTAGTTTAGGAGAACCATATAATTTCTTTTCTTTGATGATATCTAATGTAGGAACGCATCTTTCTTGTCTGGGTTATGGAACAAAAGACTTTACAATGGCATTGAGTGGTGTATCTAATATAGCAATAGAAAAAGAAAAGTATTTAAATCAAGTAAAATTTCCATTTGATATATTTTTAGATGTCAATGGAGATACAAAGGAAATGGGAAAAATGGAGGATGATTTATTTATAACATCTGGAACATGGATTACTTTAGGGAAAGAAAAGGTGTGGTTTTATATGCCAATCACACAAAAAAATGGAAGTTATATAGTAGAATTTCGTTCTATTGCTGTAAATTGTCCAAAAGATGAAAATGGTGAATATGTAATCGAGGGAAGAAAAGAGCAAAATGTTAATTTAAATAGTAAAAACTATGTGGCAATAGATACGATAGAATTCATTGTACAAAGTCATATGGAAGATTTTGAAATTACACATACAAATGATATAGAAGCATTAAAGAAATTACAACAAGGAATACAAGCATTAACTTTAAAGAAAGGCTATGATTTTTCTTATCGTATTTTGACAAAGGAGATGTTTTATGATGAAGTTGCAGAAATACAAATTATACCATCTTATTATTGGGTTTCTAAGGATGAGAAAGAGCGAGAAGAAGTAGTATTGTATCATTCGGGAAAAATGGAACTTTTAGAATGGGAAAACAGAGAGTGGAACGGGAAATTTTATCTTCCATCTGATATTTGTTGTATAGCAATAGATACTATGCAAGGATATTGCAATCGATGTGAACAAATACGATATGTTAGTGGCGGAAAGAATTGTTGTAACGTATGTTATACGGTATTAGTTGATTTAATTTCTTTTGACTATAATGCTTATTGCTTAGTTCAAACATTAGATGGAAAAGAAGAATTTCTAAAGAAAGAGGGTTATATTGTAATTTCGTTTGATATTCAAATGAAGAATAATCAAGGGAAATGGTGTAAGTTTACACAGTGGGAACAGACAAAGCTTGCGAAAGATGCTTTAAACATGGGATGGAATTACATAGCAGGAGATGTAATCCGTTATGATTTATCAAGAAGCGTATTAGAAGATTATGAAGTTGGAGGAATTGAATAAACTGTTGTGAAATCATTTGTTGATTTGTTTTCATATAAAGAAGATGTTTGTCTTGTAATTGAGAGGTTTTTCAAGTATAATTGTTCTGTAAGTAATCAATGAAATAGTATGAAAAGAAAGAAGAGAATCGTATGGTTAGTCTTGATGAATTGGAACGTTTTTTTCTAGAACATAAACCAATAAAGTGTGAAAGATGTTCTGGAAAATTAGATTATATTGGCAGTGGAAAATATGAATGTGAAGTATG
>CALAEX010000012.1 GCA_937891165.1 uncultured Lachnospiraceae bacterium
CGTACGGTTCAATGAGAGGGAAATAACATATGCTGTTATTTCTCTACTCTATTAGTTCTGTGTGTCATCTAGTAGGCGAAGTGATTTTGCAAAGGAAAAAAGTACACAGCAAAGCCAAATAGTGAGTATGATTTGCACGATAAGTATAAGAATAGTAAGTATTTCATAGTCATTCCATGGGAATGGGAGTATAAAAAGGGTGGAAACAATAGTGCGTATCGTGCGTAAGAGTAAAATATTTTGTTGTTGTGGGCAGTTTTGTTGTTTGGCGAGTTCTGCAAGGTTAGTCAGTAATTGGAAGTGAAAATAAAGTGCTACAATCGAGATAAGAATACTTGGTAAATATCCAAAAGAAGATATACCAAATAAACTAAGTATCCAAAAAACGACTTCCCAAACAGTTAATAAAATGCCAAAAGGCTTTAAGAGTAATGCGGATGGTACATAGGTTGCAAGGCTTGGTAGTGCAGTGAAAAATAGAAAGTAACCAAGCCAATCAGGAAGTAAGTCTAGAGCACCAATCTTAAAGTGTAAGTGAATGAGGACATAGCCCCAAGCAATTTGTTTGACAGTATGACAAATATCTTTTTGTTCCATAAAAATCTCCTTATTATTGTTCTGTTTGTATGATAAAATCTTCTACGAATTCACCATCCCAATAAATATCTATATAATAGCCCCATGGAAGTTCTACAGGTAATGTTTCTATATTATAACAGGATTGAATAGACATATCTTCTATTGTATAATCTTTGTTTTCCCCAAATTGGCGATTGCCCCAATTTTGTCCATTATTACTAGAGCCACTGATATTTCCTATTAATTCTGCTTGTTCTGGCCAAACGATAGTTTCAATATCTTTTACAGAATCAATTGATGTGAGATGATAGCCAAGAGAGGTAGTTGGATATTGGTTTTGTAAGTTGTTTGCACAAGAATATAGGGTATAAGTTTCTAGCCTAGCTTGAGCAAAGATAGCATCTGGTTTCATTGTTTCATCAAACTGAGTTGTATTAAAAAACATAGAATTTGTTTGTGTTGTATTATTGATAATATATTGCATTTTCATGCCTTGTGTGATAGTACCAATGTCACCTGTTATCGTAGTTTCTGTTAGAAATGGGACATCACTAAATTCAGGAGAATAAGAAATATCATGTGGTGCTTTTTCTGAGGCAATTCGTTCCCCAATTTCTTCTACGACCCAAGCATCTTCTAACGATACTATGACTGGAATTATCGTATAGTTTTCTTGTTTAATAGATTCATTATCAACATAAGAAGTGGTTAGAATAAGCAGTGCTTTATATTGATTAGTAGTTACTTTTTCTATATTATAAATCAAATATTCTCGTTCGGAATTCCACCATGTCAAATGTTCTCCATTATCTAAGTGATAGCCAGCGGTTTGTTTTATTTTTTGTGCGAGTTCTTCTTGTTTGGAAAGAGAAGAAGCAGTTGCAATATAAATTCCATTTTCAAATAAGAGTCCTTTGGCATACGTGTCTAATGCACCAGCAAGTGTAGTACAACGGTTAATTCGAGTCATTGCCATAGAGACAAAAAGGTCTTTGTCAGAGCTAGGATGAAAGTAATTTGTATTATAAGTACAAGCTGTTCCAAGGATGGAAGGACAGGCAAGTATCAAAAGAATACAAACGGAAACTAAAGCCATGCCTTTTGGATATTTTTTAAATCGTACAATCGCAGTAATACGGCGAGAGATATTTTTTCCACCATTGGAAATCGAAGTTGTACCAATGGCTCTAGCATAGGTGTCATTTGCCATAGCAAGTAAAATAGTTCCATAGGCACGACGTTCTTCACCTTCTAAACGTTCTAATACTCTTTGGTCACATAAAGCTTCCATATCATTTTCAATGCGACGGACAATAAAATATAAGAAAGGATTGCACCAATGAAGGGAACGCAGTACGCACCAACCAATATTTTGTAAGGAATCTAAATATGTTACATGAAGCAGTTCATGTAAGATAATCTTGTCATCTAATTCTTTTTCATCGGGAATAACAAGAATAGGTCGAATCACACCACAGACAAAAGCAGAAGATAATCCTTTTATTGCAATGACACGACAAGGAGATAGTTGATATTTTTGGCAAACGTCTTGCAATTGTTGTTGAAATTGTTCCTTTACAGGTATGCCTTTTCGTAGGAGAAGACGTAGACGCAAATAGGAAATAGCATACCAAATAAGAGAAACAATAACTCCTATTGTATAAAGGATGAATAGCCAATCGGTTATGCTTTCTGGTTTTGCTTGGATAATTGGAATATTGTGTTGTAGTGTAATTGGTTCGTATGGTTTTATGTAGACAGAAGAGAGTGTTTGTTCTATTTTTGTTTTTAATGTTTCCATCATAATTGGCATAGGAAGGAAAATTTGTCGTTGCATTGTAACAGGAAAGACAATTCGTAAGGCTAAAATTATCCAAATGGCGTATTGCCAACGAGGAGACAGTTTATCTTCAAACAGTTTTTTTAATAGTAAAATAAAAAGAGAGACAAAAGAAACAGAAATTGTCTGTAAAAGAAAGCCCCAAATTGTTGTCATGTATCAGACCTCCATTTCATCCAACATTGTTTTTAAACGTTTAATTTCCTCTTGAGAGATAGAGGATTCTTTCAAAAAAGCAGCAATTAAGTCACCTGTAGCACCGCCATAAACTTTAGAGCACAGTTCTTCTCGTTCCCATTTAGCACAATCTTCTTTAGAAACAAGAGCAGAGTATGGTTGTTCTTTTGTGCGGTCAATATGAACAAGACCTTTTGCTTCCATACGAGTAAGATAAGTAAAGACAGTTTTTTTACTCCAGTGTTGGATAGGGGTTAAGGCGGTAGTTAGTTGTTTTAAAGAAACAAATCCCTTTTCCCAAAGTACATTTAGTACGGACCATTCCGCTTCGGTTAATTTCATAAAGTATTCTCCTTTCGTCCTACAGTTGTAAGAATATCTTACAGTTGTAGGACGAAATTGTCAAGCTATTTCATAAAAATTTAATACACGAATTTCAAGGAAAGTGATATAATCAGAGAGATGTAATCGAAATAGAGAGAACAGATGCAAAGGAAAGGAGTCAAAGTATGGCATATATTGTATTAAAAGATGTAGAAAAGGTGTATAAAACGGGAGAAATAGAAATCCATGCAGCAGATGGTATTAATTTTGAAATGGAAAAGGGAGAATTTGTTGTGATTGTAGGTCCTTCGGGAGCAGGAAAAACAACAGTATTAAATATTTTAGGTGGTATGGATAGTGCCACGAGTGGTAATGTATTAGTAGATGGAGAGGATGTCGCTACTTATAATGCAAAGGAGTTGACGAAATATCGTAGAGAAGATGTTGGATTTGTTTTCCAATTTTATAATTTAGTACAAAATTTAACTGCATTAGAAAATGTGGAACTTGCTCAACAAATTATTAAGAATCCAAAAGATGCGGGGGAAGTATTAGAAGAAGTTGGGTTAAAGGACCGAATGAAAAATTTTCCAGCACAGTTATCAGGTGGAGAACAGCAACGAGTATCCATTGCGAGAGCATTAGCAAAAAATCCGAAATTGCTTCTTTGTGATGAACCAACAGGAGCTCTTGATTATCAAACGGGTAAATCTATTTTAAAATTATTGCAAGATACTTGTAGAAAAACAAATACAACCGTAGTTGTCATTACACATAATAAGGCAATTGCACCAATGGCAGATAGAGTAATTGAGATTAAAAATGGAAAAGTAGGTGCGATGAGCAAAAATGAATGTCCTGTGGATGTTGCATCAATTGAGTGGTAAAAGAATGAGAAAGGATTAGTGATGAAAAGAGCACAAAGAACCGACTTATTTCGGGAATTGAAAAATAGTTTTAACCGTTATATTTCTATTTTATTGATTATGGCATTAGGAGTTGCCTTTTATGCAGGGGTACGCTCTGCTGAGCCTGATATGAAAGAAACGGTGAAGGATTTTTATGATACAACAAATTATATGGATATTCGAGTGTTAGGTACACTTGGAATGACAGAAGATGATGTGGCTGAAATTCAAAAAATAGAAGGCATAGAAACGGCAGAGGGAAGTTATCAGACGGAATTGTTTTTAGTGTCAAAACATAGAAATTATCAGATGAGTGTGTATTCTATGACAGATACCTTAAATCAATTGCATATTACAGAAGGACGAATGCCAGTTTCTATGGAAGAGTGTTTTGTAGACGAAGCTTTTTTATTAGAAACAGGATATCAACTAGGAGATAGGATTACATTAAAAGCGGAAGAAGATACCGAACTTTCGGATATATTGAAGCAAGATACTTTTATCATTGTAGGGTATGGAGCATTTCCTACTTATTTAACTTGGAATCGTGGTGCAGTAAGTATTGGTAGTGGTGTAGAAGATGGATTTTTGTTTCTACCAAAAGAAGCTTTTTCTATGGAAGTATTTGCTACCGTTTATGCTACGGTAGAAGGGGCAAAAGAATATAATCCTTATAGCAAAGAATACGAAAACTTGATAGAACAAGTGACAGAGAGAATAGAAGAAATTACAGATACTCGTTGTGAAATTCGTTTTCAAGAAATTACACAGCCTTATTGGGAAGATATTTATGAGGCAGAGGCTGAAATTGCAGAGGCTGAGGCAAAGATTTTAGATGGAGAGAAGGAACTTGTTGACGGTGAACAAGAGTTATTAGATGGCGAACAAGAGATTTTAGATGGTGAAAAGGAATTAGAGGATGCCGAGAAAGAAATTGCGGATGGTGAGAAAAAGTTAGAGGATGCCGAAAAAGAAATTGCCGATGGTGAAAAAGAGTTGGCGGATGCCGAAAAAGAAATCGCAAAGGCAGAGAAAGAAATTTTAGATGGTGAAAAAGAGATTGCGGATAATGAAAAGGTATTATTAGAGGCAGAGCAAGAGATTTTAGATGGAGAAAAAGAATTAAAAAAAGCGGAACAAGAAATTGCAGATAATGAAGTAAAATTAAAAGAAGGGGAAGAAGAAATAAAAGCTGGAGAAGTACAACTTGCACAAGTACAACAGCAATTAGAAGCAGGTCGCCTAGAGTTAGAAGCAGGAAAAGTACAGTTAAGAGAGCAAGAAGAACAACTATTGCAAGCAAAGAGTGCATTAGAAGCGTATGGAATGCCATTGACAGAAGAATTGATTTTAGCAGAAGCAGAGTTAAATGCTGTGAAACAAGTATTAGAGAAAAAAGAAGCAGAACTTGTAACAGCCCAGAACCAGGTGGCAGAAGAAAAAGCAAAATTAGAAGCTGGCAAAGCAGAAATTGCAAAAGGCAAAGCAGAGTTAGAAGCTGGTAAAGTGGAAGTAGCAAAAGCAAAACAAGAACTTTTAGAAGGTAAGGCTGAAATAGAAACAGGAAAAGCAGAACTGGAAAAAGCAAAAAAAGAGCTAGAGAAGGGTAAAAAAGAATTAGCACAGGCGAAACAAGAAGTGCTAGATGGTAGAGCAGAAATTGAAGACGCAAAGCAAGAAGTACTAGATGGTAGGGCAGAAATTGAAGATGCAAAGGTAAAATTAGAAGAAGGTAGACAAGAGTTAGAGGACGGTAAAAAGGAGTTAGAAGAAGGTAGACAAGAATTAGAAGATGGCAAAAAGGAGTTAGAGGAAGGTAGACAAGAATTAGAAGATGGTAAAAAAGAATTAGAAGATGCCAAAAAAGAGCTAGAAGAAATAGAAATGGCAGAGTGGTATGTACTAGATAGAAATACGATACAATCTTTTGTAGAATATGGTATGGATGCAGAACGTATTGGTAAAATCGGAAAAGTATTTCCGGCTGTATTTTATTTAGTAGCAGCTTTAGTTAGCTTAACCACTATGACTCGTATGATAGAAGAAGAACGAACACAAATTGGTACAATGAAAGCACTTGGTTACAGTAAAGGAGCAATTGCGACAAAGTATTTGTGTTATTCGTTATCTGCCACATTGCTTGGTGGTATTCTTGGTGTAATCGTAGGTAGCAAAGTGCTTCCATGGATTATTATAACAGCATATAAAATATTATATTCTCATATTCCAAATGAATTAACCCCAATTCAATGGGATTTATCGATTATGTCTGTTTTAATTGCGGTGATTTGTACGGTTGTAGCAACGGTAGCTTCTTGTTATAAAGAACTTTCTGCAACTCCTGCAATTTTAATGCGACCAACTGCACCAATAGCAGGAAAAAGAGTATTTTTAGAGTATATTACGCCTCTTTGGAAACGTATGAGTTTTTCATGGAAAGCTACTTGGAGAAACTTATTCCGTTATAAAAAGCGTTTCTTTATGACGATTTTTGGTATTGGTGGCTGTATGGCGTTGCTTTTGGTTGGTTATGGATTGCAAGATTCTATTATGGCAATTGTAGATAATCAATATAAGAAAATTTGGACATACGATGCTTCTCTTACCATCGATGGAACAGATTTTGATGTGAAGTCTCAAGATATCAATTCTGTGATTGAAAATCAAATGTTTGTACAATTAAAGACGGTTGATGCAGAAGCAAACTCTGTAGTAAAATCAGCACAATTGTTTATTCCAGAACGCTTAAATGATTTAGAAGAGTTTTTGAAATTACAAAGTCGTTTGACGAAAGAACGATATACATTAGAAGAAATGGGTGTTGTGATTTCTGAAAAATTATCTACGTTGTTAGATGTAGAAGTCGGAGATTCTATTGAAATTTATATTGATGATGTAAAGAAAAAATCGGTAGAGATTATAGCAATTTCAGAAAACTATATGTCTCATTATATTTATATGAGTGGAACGCAATATGAGGAATTATATGGAGAATTACCAGAATATAATCAATTATATTTTCATTTAGGTGCTATGACAGAAGAACAAAAAGAAGCTTTTTCTACTAGATTTTTGACATTAGACGAAGTAAGTTCGGTCACATATGTGGATGAATTACAAGAAAATGTAGCAACTATGATAGAAAGTTTAAGCTTAGTTATTGTTGTATTGATTGTGGCAGCAGGAATGTTAGCTTTTATTGTGCTTTATAATTTGAATAATATCAATATGATTGAACGAAGACGAGAATTGGCAACATTAAAAGTACTTGGTTTTTATGACGGGGAAGTTGGAATGTACGTGTATCGAGAAAATATTCTGTTGACTATTTTTGGAATTGTAGCAGGTGTAGTTCTTGGTATTGTATTGCATCGTTTTGTTATTTTAACTTGTGAAATTGATATGCTTATGTTTGGACGATTTATTAGTTCCAAAAGTTATATTTATAGTATGCTTTTGACAGGGTTGTTCTCATTTCTTGTAAATTGGGGTATGTTCTTTAAGTTGAGAAAAATTGACATGGTAGAATCTTTGAAAAGTGCAGAATAGACTTGTTTTCTGTCGAAAAATGGAGTAAAATATAAATGCAGTTATGCGAAAAGTAGTAAAAAATTTGAAAAATAAAAGGAGAATTGTTTGCTATGGCAGAGGAAAAAGATGTAAAAAAAGCAGAAAAGAAAAATGCATGGCTTAGTTATTCAGAAGAAGTGAAAAAAAGTGTATTTGAATTAAATGATGGTTATAAAAAATATATTTCTGATTGTAAGACAGAAAGAGAATGTGTGACAGAGGCAGTTCGTCAGGCAAAGGAACAGGGTTATGTAGATTTAAATGAAGTAATTGCAAAGAATGGCACATTAAAAGCAGGAGATAAAGTATATTTTAACAATATGGGCAAGGCTTTAGCTTTATTTTTCATTGGTTCTGAACCATTAGAAAAAGGTATGAAGATTTTAGGCGCTCATGTGGATTCCCCTCGTATTGACTTAAAGCAAGTACCTTGTTATGAAGATACGGATATGGCTTTATTAGATACTCACTATTATGGTGGTATTAAGAAATATCAGTGGGTGACACTTCCATTGGCATTACATGGTGTAGTTGTAAAGAAAGATGGTACAGTAATCAATGTATGTATTGGTGAAGATGTAGATGACCCTGTGGTTGGTATTACTGACCTTTTAGTACACCTTTCTGGAAAGCAGATGGGTAAAAAGGCTTCAGAAGTTATCGAAGGTGAAGACTTAAATATTTTAGTTGGTAGTATGCCATTAGATGGAGAAGAAAAAGACGCTGTAAAAGCAAATGTATTGAAGTTATTAAAAGAAAAATATGATTTTGAAGAAGCAGATTTTCTTTCCGCAGAAATTGAAGTAGTTCCAGCAGGTCCAGCAAGAGATTTTGGTTTAGATAGAAGCATGGTTATGGGTTATGGACATGATGATAGAGTATGTGCGTATACTTCCATGATTGCTTTATTTGAAATGGAGAAGACAGACCGTACCGCAGTATGCCTTTTAGTAGATAAGGAAGAAATTGGTAGTGCTGGTGCTACTGGTATGCAGTCTATGTTCTTTGAAAATGCAGTGGCAGAAGTAATGAATTGTATGGGTGATTACTCTGAATTAAAAGTAAGACGTGCTTTAGCAAATTCTCATATGCTTTCTTCTGATGTAAGTGCAGCATTTGACCCTAACTATCCAGGGGTAAATGAAAAGAAAAATACTGCTTACTTTGGCAAAGGTATTGTATTCAATAAATACACAGGAAGTCGTGGTAAATCTGGTTCTAATGACGCAAATCCAGAATATATGGCAAAACTTCGTGCAGCAATGGAAGCTCATAGTGTTCCATTCCAGACAGCAGAACTTGGCCGTGTAGATGAAGGTGGCGGTGGTACTATCGCATACATTATGGCAAAATATAATATGCAGGTAATTGATAGTGGTGTTCCTGTATTAAATATGCATGCTCCTTGGGAAATTGTTAGTAAGTCTGATGTTTATGAAGCAAAACAGGGATATGTTGCTTTCTTAAAAGAGCTATAAGAAAATCTTTATTTTTTAGAATGTATGAGGTTCATCATGTATGGTGGTGGACCTCATTCTTTGTATGGTTATTTTATGTGTTTGAATAAGCTGTAACTTCTTTGTATCTTTTTGGACACGCTTTCGCTCGTGGCGAAACGGAACGGTACTAGGCTCGAAAAGACCTCGCCAAGAACCGCCGTTTCTAAACGGTTCTTAAAAGATATAAAGAAGTATACAGCTTTGCCAAAGGTATTGAAAAAGTTATAAGTAAATAATAGGATAGAAGGTTTTTGTTTGATATAAAGTTAGGAGAGAGTAGTGATATGAATAGAGTGGCAATGTTTGAGAAAGTATCAAAAAAACGTTTTATAGAGGATTGGATAGATACATTTGGTGGGGAGGTATCCGAGGCAGAATTAGTTTATGAAAAAATTCAGTTACCAAGGAGAGCAACGAAGGGTTCTGCGGGGTATGATTTTTTTAGTACACTTGATTTTATGCTGAAGCCGGGGGAGAGTATTAAAATTCCGACAGGAATTAGGGTAAAGATGAGAGAGGATTATGTGTTGCTTTGTTTTCCTCGGAGTAGCTTGGGTTTTAAATATAGGTTACAATTGAATAATAGTGTTGGTGTTATTGATAGCGATTATTACAATTCAGATAATGAGGGGCATATTTTTATTAAGATTACAAATGATTCGAAAGAGGGAAAGGTACTTTCTTTAACAGAGGGAACTGGGTTTGCTCAGGGAATATTTTTCCAGTTTGGAATTACAGAGGATGATGAAGTAGAAGAAATACGAAATGGTGGTTTTGGAAGTACAACAAAGAAAGAGTAGGAGTTTAGGCATGAAATCAAGAACAGAGCAGGCAGTTGCTTTATTTAAAGAGGGATATAATTGTAGCCAATCAGTGTTTGTTACCTACGCAGATTTGTTTGGAATGGAGAAAGAAACAGCGTTGAAAGTTTCTGCTTCTTTTGGGGCAGGCATTGGGCGTATGCGTGAAGTGTGTGGTGCTGCGAATGGTATGTTTTTAGTCGCTGGTATGTTGACAGGGGCTACCGAAGGAAAAGACCAGTTAGCAAAGAAAAAGAATTATGAAGTAGTGCAATTATTAGCAGAAGAATTTAAAAAAGAAAATTGTGGTACTTATATTTGTAGAGAATTGCTTGGAATAGATAAAACAAAAAAGCCAGAGTTAGAAGGGACAACACCAGAGGCGAGAACGGAAGACTATTATAAGAAACGCCCTTGCTTAAAAACGATTGAAGGTGCTGCTGCCATTGTAGAGCGAGTTTTATTGAAGGATTTCGTCGAAGTAGATGAAAATGGAAAAGAAGTTTTAGTAGAAAAAGACAATTATGCAGATTGGATATTAGAGAGGAAAGAATGAAGACAATATTTTATTTTGCTCCATTAGAGGGTATTACAGGATATACGTTTCGGAATGTGCATCATGCTTATTATTCGGGAATAGATGCATATTTTTCACCTTTTCTTTCTCCAAATCAACATCATGCAGTGAATCCGAAGGAAAAGAGGGATATTCTACCTGAACATAATAAAGGAATTTATCTGATTCCTCAAATTCTTACGAATAAGGCAGAGTTGATGTTGGCAGCAGCAAAGGAATTAAAACAGCGTTATGGTTATGAAGAAGTGAATTTAAATCTTGGTTGTCCATCAAAAACGGTAGTAACGAAAGGGAAAGGTGCAGGTTTTCTTGCAGATACAGAAAAGTTAGAAAGTTTTTTTGAGGAAGTATTTGGTAGGATTAGTGTGTCAGAACAGGATTTTCCTAAAATTTCGGTTAAAACCAGAATTGGCATGGAAGATGCTGAGGAATTTACAGAGCTATTACGAATTTATAATCAGTATCCTTTCTCCGAATTGATTATTCATCCTAGAGTACAAAAAGACTTTTATAAAAATACACCAAATTTAGAAGCGTTTAAAGAAGCAGTGGAACATAGTAAACATTCTCTTTGTTATAATGGAGATATTGTTATACTAGAAGATTTTATTCGTATAAAAGAAACATTTCCTACTGTGAACAAAATAATGATAGGCAGAGGTCTCCTTATCAATCCTACGTTAGTGCAAGAATTACAAGCATATGAATGTTGTATAGAAAAAGGAGAAACGTGGAACGGATATCGTATTAATTTTGAGAATTTAAAACAGTATCATAATAAATTATTTGAAAAATATATCGAGCAAATGTCTGGAGATACGAATGTGTTATTTAAAATGAAAGAACTTTGGGTGTATTTAGGAAGAATGTTTCCAGAAAAAGAGCGTCAAATTAAGAAAATCAAGAAAGCAAATAAGTTAGGAGAGTATGATAGTTTAGTGCAGGAATTATGGAAAGAATTATAAAATTATAGCCAAAGCCTTTGTTTTATTTCATATCTGACAAGGACCATTTAGAAACGGCAGTCCTTGGCGAGGTAGTTTCGAGCCTAGTACTGCTCCGTTTCGCTACGAGCGAGAGCGTGTCCGAAAGATATGAAATAAAACAAGGCTTTTAACTATTCTGCAACATTCTCTTATTTTATATATCAGCACAAAGTAGTTCTGTTAAAGCAAGGAATACTGTCTTACTGAGGTCAAGTTCTGAAAGTCTAGTAAGGATACGTTCCATAGATTCATTACTAGAAACTATCCAGTAAATGTCATCTTTTAGGAGAGATGGAACATATTCTAAATGTTCAATCAGGTCTTGTAATCTTTCTAGTTTATTATTTTTAGATTCTGTAACATTATTTAACTGAATAATAACTTCTTCATTTATATTTTCTAAGGAAATGGAAAGTACACCATTTTCATAACATTTAGAAAATTCTTTGGTAACACCGTTTTCTGTTACTGCAATATTGGAAATATCTTCCAATCCAACAAATTCAATTTCAAAGTTGCGGTTTGGTGTCATAAGATTTGTATCACCAACAGGTTTGGAAATTACAAATTCAGGGGATTCGCTCCAACAAAGAGTAAAGTCTGTAGTAACAAAATTTCCTGCTTGATAGTTGGTAGAAATTCCATCATCTTCATATAAAGTAAATGTATTATTGTCTCCTGCAAAAACTTTAACTTTCATATTTTGTGGATTTTCAATATCATTGATGTGAGTAAGTTTTGCCATAGGAATAATACCGCCTGCTTTTACAAATACAGGCATTTCGTATAAGTTACGGTACATTGTAATTGTACGATTACCAGTATATTTAAAATGATTAAAGAAGTCATACCATACGCCGTTTGGAAGATATACGGTGGTACTACCGAGTGTTGTTTCTTTGTCATGTGGTTTTGTAATAGGAGCAACCAAGAATTCACTTCCGAATGTAAATTCATTTTTCATATGATACGATTTATCTGTATTCCAGTTATAATATAATGGTTGAACGAGTGGTTCGCCTTCTACAGAAGCTTTATAGTTCATCGTATAAAGATAAGGAATTAATTCATGTCGTAACTTTAAGAACTTCTTCATAGAAATTTCGGAAACTTTATTGTATTTCCAAGGTTCTTTTCCAAGGAAACGACTTGCTGTACTATGAAGTCGATTGATTGGAGAGAACACACCAAGTTGGAACCAACGAGTGATAAGTTCTTCATCACGATGACCGCCCCAATGTCCACCGATATCATGACTCCACCAACCATAGCCAATATTAGAAGCACAAGCAGTAAAATATGGCTGGAAATCTAAGGAATCCCATGAAATAACGGTATCTCCTGAGAAACCAGTTGGATAACGATGACTTCCTGGACCAGCATAACGGGAGAAAATAAGTCCTCTGTTATTATTCTTTTGGTTATCTATGTAATGGAAGTGGTTTAACATCCAAAGAGGGTCAATACCTGCGAGTTTTGTTGTATTGCCTTGTTGCCAGTCAATCCACCAAAAATCTACACCTTCTTCTTCTAATGGGTGATGAAGGTGAGTAAAATAATGTTCAATAAATTCTGGATTCTCAATTTCAAAAGGAACAGATGCTTCATTTGTAGTATCAACACCCATAGCTTCTGCCATAGCCTGATATGCTTTTTCATGAGCACCAACACCTTCTTGTGGATGTAAGTTAAGGCTTGTTTTCATACCTTCTTCATGTAAAAAGGCAAGGAATTCTTTGTGGTCAGGGAAAAGATTTTTATTCCATGTATAACCTGTCCAGCCTGTACCATATTTAGAATCAATGGCTACATAATGCCAATCCATATCAATTACTGCTACGCTAAATGGCACTTCTTCTTTTTTGAAACGTTTTATCAAAGAAGTATATTCTTCTTGTGTATAGGCATGATATCTACTCCACCAATTTCCGAGAGCGAATCTTGGGAGAAGTGGTGTATTTCCAGTAAGCTTATAAAAATCTTTTAAACAAGCTTTGAAATCAAAGCCTTTTCTTACATCTCCATAACAGAATAAGTAATTATCAATTCCGATATGTTTTCTTGGTTCTATAAATCCGTCTTCCCGAAGAGTAGCAGTGGAACTATCATCTAATATGGTAATGGTGTGACGACTCATAATACTTGGTTCAAGAGCACAGGCACCATTGACACCATCTAATGTTCTAGCAGTTCCTGGAAGTGGTGCATTTTGGTTAAAATACCAAATAGTACAAGAAGTACCAGCACTAACACTATTGTTTTTTCCAATGTACTGGATACTTAAGCTTTGTTTAGAAAACTTTTCCTTTGTATAAGTAAGTTCTAAGTACTCGGTTGTGATTTTTATTAAATTTTCAGTTTCTTCTACGGTGAAATTTGGTACATCAAATTCACGATTGATAACTGTTTGTGTTGCATTGTCTTCAAAGTAACCATCTTCATTGTATTCGATTCTTAAAAGACGAGAGGTGAGAATCGTAAAACGGTATTTGTCACCTAGAATGATGGCTTCTTTTTTTGCTTTTGGGGTTGTAGGATAAGCGTATTTTTTATTTAAACTCATATTTTGTTCACTCCTTTCCGTTATCATTATAACAGATTTGATGAAAAAATAATATAGTTTTTGTCATCGATTAATAAATAATTCCTCGTTGACAAATCCTTTTTTCGTGTTATAATAGTTACATGTTTATCAAGTTGAACGCATTGATGAGAAGAGTACGTTGTGGAGCGTTTCAGAGAGGAATACATTTGGTGAGAGTATTCTAACGTAGAAACAGCCGAAGACCACCTCGGAGTGGACGCAAAACGTCCCGGTGATTCCGTTACCATCGTAATGAAGCCGAAAGGAAATTCCTTTAATTCAGGGTGGAACCGCGGGTAAAAACAGCTCGTCCCTTTTAATACAAATTGTATTAGAAGGGACTTTTTATTTTGCGAAAAAATTTGTGGTCAAATATAGAATAGCGTTTATAAAAAGTAGTAGGAGTAAATGAAACTAGTTAGTTAGAAAGGAGACAGTTATGAAAATTACATTAAAAGATGGCTCTTGCAAAGAGTATGCAGAGTCTATGGCAATTATTGATATTGCAAAAGATATTAGTGAAGGTTTAGCTAGAATGGCATGTGCTGCTGAGTTAAATGGTGAGGTAGTAGACCTTAGAACGGTAGTAGATTCGGATTGTGAATTAAGTATTTTAACATTTAATGATGAGGCTGGTAAGGCTGCGTATCGTCATACAGCATCTCATGTACTTGCAGAAGCAGTAAAGAGATTATATCCAGAAGCAAAACTTGCGATTGGTCCTTCCATTGATAGTGGTTTTTATTATGACTTTGATACACCATCGTTAGATAGAGCTGCTCTTGATAAAATTGAGGCAGAAATGAAGAAAATTATCAAAGAGGGTGCAGAAATCAAGAGATTTGAACTTTCTCGTGCAGAGGCAATTCGTTTTATGGAAGAAAAGGGTGAGCCTTATAAAGTAGAACTCATTAATGACCTTCCAGAAGATGCAGTTATTTCTTTTTATAGTCAGGGAGAATTTACGGACCTTTGTGCAGGACCACACTTAATGAGTACAAAGCCTTTAAAGGCATTTAAGTTAATTTCTTCTTCGGGTGCTTATTGGAGAGGTAGCGAAAAGAATAAGATGCTTACTAGAATTTATGGTACAGCATATACAAAAAATGCAGATTTAGATGCTCATATGAAGCATTTAGAGGATATTAAGTTACGTGACCATAACAAACTTGGTCGTGAAATGGAACTGTTTACAACAGTAGATGTGATTGGTCAAGGTCTTCCTTTGTTAATGCCAAAGGGTGCAAAGATGATTCAAACAATGCAGCGTTGGATTGAAGATTTAGAAGATAATGAATGGGGCTATGTTCGTACAAAAACTCCATTGATGGCAAAGAGTGATTTATATAAGATTTCTGGACATTGGGACCACTACAAAGAGGGTATGTTTGTCATGGGTGAAGAAGAAAAGGATAAAGAAGTATTTGCTCTTCGTCCAATGACATGTCCATTCCAGTATTATGTATATAAAGCAAGCCAGAAGTCCTACAAAGATTTACCAATTCGCTACGGTGAAACTTCTACGTTATTCCGTAATGAAGATTCTGGTGAAATGCATGGTTTAACAAGAGTTCGTCAGTTTACGATTTCTGAAGGTCACTTGATTGTACGTCCTGACCAAATGGTAGAAGAATTTAAGGGATGTCTTGCTTTAGCAAAGCATTGTTTACAGACACTTGGCGTAGAGGAAGATGTAACGTATCGTCTTTCTAAGTGGGACCCTGAAAATCCAGCAAAATATATTGGCTCTGCTGAAGTTTGGGAGGATACACAGCAACACATTCGTAATATTTTAAATGAGTTAAACATCAAGTTTGTAGAAGGTGTTGGTGAGGCAGCATTCTACGGACCAAAAGTAGATATTCAGGCTAAGAATGTATATGGCAAAG
>CALAEX010000013.1 GCA_937891165.1 uncultured Lachnospiraceae bacterium
ACGATTTCCATAACCACCTAAATTTACTAACTTCAATGCATAATCAATTTTATCTTTAATATATTGTTTGCTCTTTTTCTTAATTTTTAAACCAAATGCAATATTTTCTGCAATCGTCATATGTGGAAACAACGCATATTTCTGAAATACAGTATTTAATTGTCTATGATTTGGAGGCAGATTTGTAATATCCTTTCCATCAAAAATAACCTTTCCTGTATCTGGTGACTCAAACCCTCCAATAATACGAAGTGTTGTTGTCTTGCCACAACCAGATGGTCCAAGCAAAGTTAAAAACTCATTCTCCTTTATGGACAAATTTAAGTCATCCAAAACCATCGTATCACGACCAAATTTTTTGGATATGTGCACTAAGTCAATCAGTGTATTGTTTGCCATCTCGTAGTTCCCTCTTTCTTTTAAAAGCTTGGCGGTGTGGATACCCACAATAAACTAGCACCCATCTTGCCTACAGCAGTAATATAATGTTCTTTGTTTGGTGTGAAATAAAAGGACTCTCCTTTTTTCGCACGATATTGCTTTTTTCCAATATGAATATCAATTGTTCCAGCTAACACAAAACCAAACTCCTCTCCCTCATGTGGATTATCAGGATACGTCGAACCTTCTGGCTCTAATGTAAGCAAAATAGGCTCCATCATATTTTTCTGTGCATTTGGAACAATCCATTCAATTTTGTTCTTTAGGTCACTATCTTCTTTTACAAAATAATCTGTCTTTTTAAATACTACTTGCTCTGAAGACGTTCCCGAAAAAAATTCTTCTAAATTCGTACCAAGGCATTGTAAAATATCTACCAATGTCGCAATCGAAGGAGAAGTCAAATCTCTTTCTAACTGCGAAATAAAACCCTTGGAAAGTTCGGCACGGTCGGCTAGTTCTTCTTGTGTCAAACTTTTTTGAATACGAAGCTCTCTAATTTTTTCACCGATATTCATAGTTTTCTCCTCTTTTCCAAGAATCTTACAAAAATAAAACTAAAAGTTTAGTAATGCTAAACAGTAAATACATTATACTCCTTATCTAGTAATTGTCAATAGAAATACGAGAAAAAAGTTTTATATTTTAGCGTGTTAATACTATAATGTAAGAAACTGAGCTTACAAATTAGATAATACAATTTACAAACTCCGTTTCCTATAAAGCATTCTAACACATTCTATTCTAATCTCTATCCATCACTGGAAGTCTCATAATCACCTTCAATACATTCATTGCACTACGTTGTACTTCTCCCAATGTTAATTTTTCCGTCCCCATAGATTCTAATGTATTATCCTTCTTACTATTCGCTTCTGCATCTTCCACTACCATATATAAATCATTTTGGCTACGAATCATAGCTGCTGTTTCTTTCGTTGTACCTTCTTCTCCTTCTTCATTACCTTTCGCCCACCAGTCTGTCATTACTAGACCTTTATAGCCCCATTCTTTCCTTAAAATATGAGTAAGCAAATCATAGCTACTAGCAGTCCAAAGTCCATTCACTGGGTTATAGGAGGTCATAATAGAATATGCTCCTCCTTCTTTACAAGCAATTTCAAAACTCTTTAAATAAAGTTCACGAATCGCTCGTTCTGAAACTTGTGCATTTACAAAGTGTCTTCGATGTTCTTGACTATTTGCAATAAAGTGTTTGAGTGTTCCTGTTACTCCTTGTTTATGCAATCCTTTTAACTGTGCTGCTGCCATACGTCCTGCTAAGAATGGGTCTTCCGAAAAATATTCAAAATTTCGACCATTTAAAGGATTTCTATGCAAATTTAATCCCGGTCCAAGTAAAATATCTATCTTATTTTTTCTCATTTCAAGCCCCATACACTCAAATAATTCTGTAGAAAGTGCTTCATTAAAGCTACAAGCAAGACAAGTTGCATTTGGAATAGAAACAGCAACCGCACCTGAATCCATTCGCAAACCACTTGGTCCATCCGTACAACAAGCAATTGGAATACCAAACTCTTGCAAAGCAGGAGAAAGTCCCCCAATTGCACCACCAGTTCCCGCTGTTACTTTTGGAGAATTCATTCCTTCTCCTCGAAGAAGTGTACAAAGTTGTTCTTTTGGAATCTGTGCTATAAATTCCTCCATTGTTACCTTTCCTCTTTTTACATCCTTCAATTGATAGCCCTTATCCCCTGTATATATAATATCTTCTGGTCTATTTTCTTTGATTCGTTCCCACAAATGATACTTTCTTACAGGCACTACTTCATAGTCCATTTCCAAACCATCTTCTGTTTCTATTGGATACATTCGTTCAAACTCTGCAACAGGAGACATAGCAGAGCTCAATTGTGATACCAAAATAGTTTCTTTTACCGTATAACGACCTGCTTTCGTTTCTTGTCGAACTCCGTTTCCTATGTAAAAAGTATAAGTACCTGCTTCTAGTACATAAGAAAATGGATAACCAGAAATTCCAATATCGTCATAAGAAGCAAAATAATATCTATCACAAAAAATAGTTAAACGTTGTGTTTCTCCAGAAGAAAGTTCTTTTGTTTTTGCAAAACCACAAAGTACCCTAGAAGCTTTTCCAAGTTTTCCTTGTGGTGCATTTACATAAAGTTGTACTACTTCTTTTCCTGCTCTAGTTCCAAGATTTGTTACTTCTACTTCCACTAAAACCCCATCTGGTTTCCATAAAAAAGTACAAGGTTTTTTATCAAAAGTAGTATAAGATAATCCAAACCCAAATGGATACAATACTTTTTCCTTTGCCACTGTTTCAAAATAGCGATATCCTACATAAATATCCTCTTGATATACGTTATTATTATCATCTCCAAAATTTGCAGTGGAAGGATAATCAGAAATATCGAATGCAATCGTATCTGCTAATTTTCCACTTGGATTTACTGCACCTGTTAATACATCTACTACCGCATTACCACCTTCTTGTCCACCTTGCCATACATATAAAACAGAAGAAGGATGATACCGTTTTACCCATTTCATATCTATAATATTTCCAACATTTAAAAGCACTACCGTCTTCTTAAAATATTTACACACCACTTCTAACATCTGTTCTTCTATTTTTGTCAACAAATAGCTTCCTTTGGCAACAGAATTATCTCTATCTTCTCCCGCAGTTCTTGTAATTACAATGACTGCTACTTCAGATTCTTTTTTGGCTTTTTTTACAAACTCTTCTTCTAATGGCATTTCTTCTTGAGACCATGGCTGTATCCAGCCTGTTCCATTATCAAACGAATGCTCTTTTTCCCATGTAATATATGCATTTTTTACTGTCTCATTTAGGGAAATTGTTTCATTTTTCTCTAATGCCTCTAAGATGCCAACTACATACGATGTATTCACTAAACCACCAGAACCTGTTCCACTTTTCACATAGTTTAACTGTCCACGACCAAAAAGTGCTACATTGCATCCTTTCGAAAGTGGTAAAACATTGTCCTCATTTTTTAAAAGTACAATACCTTCTGCTGCCATTTGCCTTGCTAAACTCGTATATTTTTTCATATCCAACATCATTTTTTCCTCCTTTATTTCTGGTTTTTTCTATTCCTATATATTTTACCACATTTTCTATTACTTGTAACATATCTTTTACTTCGTTTAAGTATAATAATAAATTTTTTACACTATTATTCTATTTTCTATTAGCTCGTCGAGAGCTGAATATCATTTTTTTAAGCACAAAAAAACAAGGGTCTAACTCTTTAAACCCTTGTTTTTACTGACTTTTTAAAATCGGATATTCGTAATCCGCTTCGCTACTTACTCATAACAAAACGTCTACTATAGTAGCCATTTCGTTAAATTATTCAGCTGCAATAATCTCCTTCTTGTTGTAAGAACCGCAAGCCTTACATACTCTATGTGGCATCATTAATTCTCCACACTTGCTGCACTTAACAAGATTTGGAGCAGTCATCTTCCAGTTTGCTCTACGACTGTCTCTTCTAGCTTTAGAAGTTTTATTCTTTGGACAAATAGCTCCCATGATTACACCTCCTTAACGTTGCACGTTGTTAAAAATATCTCGGATAGCAGACATTCTTGGATCTGGCTCTGTACGGTTACAACCGCATTCTCCCTGATTTAAGTTTGCACCGCAAACTTTACAGATTCCTTTACAGTCTTCCTGACACAGAACCTTCATTGGGAAACCAAGCAAGATTTCTTCATAAACCAAACGGTCTACGTCTAAATCGTATCCGTCAATATAACCTATTTCATTCAAATCGTTGATGCGGTCTTCTTCGCTTATATTGAAGTCCACTTCCACTTCAGAGGAAATCGGAATTTCCACCTTCTGCTCTGCCAGACATCTATCACACGGTATAGCTAACAATACCTTTGTCTCTGTTCCTATTTTTACTTTTCTTCCACCGAGATTGGTAATTGTTAAGCAAACCTCCTCTTTTTCAAGAATTGGATATGTTACTCCACCTTTGACAAATTCTAAAGCTTCATAAATAGCACTTCTCTTTTGTTCACCGGTTGGCAGATTCATAATTTCAGATAAAGATATTAGCATGTTCCACCTTTCCGTGCGTCGCAAATAAACGCACATCAAAACTCATACTGTTGTATTATAGCTACATATTTAATATTTGTCAATCTCTTTTTCTATTTTTTAAACAAATTTTACTAACAATTCAGCCATACAGCTTGATTTTCTCGCTATATGGCTGAACTATTATAAATTTTATAATTATAATAACGCTACAGTTTCTCTTGCAATAGCAAGCTCCTCATTTGTAGGAACTACAATTACCTTTACCTTAGAATCTTCTGTAGAAATAATTCTTTCTTCTCCACGAACCTGATTCTTTTCCTCATCTAATGTAATACCAAGGTATCCTAAATATTCACATACATACTTACGCATTCTCTTGTCATTTTCACCAAGACCAGCAGTAAATGCAATCGCATCCACACCATTCATAGCAGCCACATAAGCACCTACATATTTTGCTACACGATAGCAGAATACTTCAAATGCTTCCTGTGCTAATGCATTACCCTCGTTAGAAGCGTTCTCTAAATCTCTAAAGTCACTAGAAACACCAGACATACCATAAACACCAGATTTCTTGTTTAAGATATTCATAATTTCATCAATAGACTTTCCTTCTTTATGAGCGATAAATTCGATAATTGCAGGGTCAATATCACCACTTCTAGTACCCATAATTAAACCTTCTAATGGAGTAAGACCCATAGAAGTATCTACAGATTCACCATTCTTCACAGCAGTAATACTTGCACCATTACCAAGATGACAAACAATTACTTTAGAATCATTTTTATCAAGACCTGCAATATCAATGGTTCTCTTGGATACAAAACTATGACTTGTTCCATGGAAACCATATCTTCTAATCTTATACTTATCATAATATTCATGAGGAAGACCATATAAATAAGCTGTTTTTGGCATTGTCTGATGGAATGCCGTATCGAATACAGCTACCATAGGAACACCTGGCATAATCGTCTTACAAGCATTGATACCAATTAAATTTGCTGGATTGTGTAAAGGTGCAAGGTCATTACATTCTTCAATTGCTGCCATTACTTCGTCTGTAATAACAACGGAACTAGCAAACTTTTCACCACCATGTACTACTCTGTGGCCTACAGCATTTATTTCATCTAAAGAAGAAATAACACCATAATTAGCATCTGTAAGTGCAGAAAGAACGCTCTGAATTGCTACTTCATGATTTGGAAGTGCAATATTCATCACTACTTTGTCTCCGCCTGCTGGTCTATGATTTAAACGACCATCAATTCCAATTCTTTCACAAAGACCAACGGCAAGTGCCTTCTCGGTTTCGGAATCAATTAACTGATACTTTAAGGAAGAACTTCCACAATTTACAACTAAAATTTTCATTGTACTTTCTCCATTTCTTCTAATATAATAATTATTACTACTCTATCATTAGCTTACTATAACTAAATCACCAAAACCTACAACAAAGTTTATAACTTTCTCAATTATAAACTTTGCTGTAGTGAAAAATATAGTTTTACTTACTGTGCATTTGCCTGAACAGCTGTAATTGCTACTACACCAACGATATCTTCTGCAGAACAACCTCTAGAAAGGTCATTAACTGGAGCTGCAATACCTTGTGTAATAGGACCATAAGCTTCTGCCTTTGCAAGTCTTTGAGCTAACTTATAACCAATATTACCAGCATCAAGGTCAGGGAAAATAAGAACATTAGCCTGTCCTGCAATGTCACTACCTGGAGCTTTGGATGCGCCAACACTTGGAACAATAGCAGCATCTAACTGGAATTCACCTTCTAACTTAATATCTGGATATAATTCCTTGGCAATTCTAGTAGCTTCTACTACCTTATCTACATCTGCATGTTTTGCACTACCCATAGTAGAATGAGAAAGCATAGCAACCTTTGCCTCTTGTCCAACTAATAATTCAAAACTCTTTGCAGAACTTCCTGCAATAGCAGCCA
>CALAEX010000014.1 GCA_937891165.1 uncultured Lachnospiraceae bacterium
AAATCAATATTTTACATAGGTTTTCTTATATTTTATTTATCTGTTTTTATTCCCCTGCATTAGCTTTTAACATAAAATTTCTACATTTTGGACATAAATAAGAACATGTATAAAATACTTTTCCAACTCTTTCTATATTATTGATATTTGGAACATCCTGTTTAACGATTCCTTCCTCATAATTCCATTTACAATCCTCTATTAATTTACTACTTCCTCCCATATCATTTAAAACTGTAGCCATAATGATTTCCTTTCTATTTTATATTTTTTAATGCTACATTCATTTTAACATATATAACTTATTTTTGCTACATAATGTTGCATTTTTATTCAAAAAAATAACTATAATCTGTATCATGAAAGGCGGGAAAGTTATGAATAATAAACTACTTCCAAAAAAATTAAAAGAACTCCGAAAAGCTCATGGATATACTCAAGATTATGTAGCAACTTCTTTAGACATTGTAAGACAAACCTATTCTCACTATGAAACAGGACAACGAACACCAAGTTCTGAAATTCTTTTTAAATTAGCTGGTCTTTACAATATTTCTGTAGAAGATTTAATGCAACTTACGATAGATATTGATAGAAATATCTACTATGATGCCCCCGGTCCTACTCCATCTTATCAAGACTTAACAGGATTTTTAGAATATTTTAATAATCCTAATAATCAAAAAAAATATCAAATGTTTAACAATCTTGAAAGAGAACTTCTTTATTACTTTGAAAAAATATCCGAACCAGATAAAAAAGAAATTATCGAATTTACGAAAATTAAAGCACGAAAAAACCAATAAGGATGTTGTAAACATCCCACTTCTTATAAACAATCTACCACCTATATTTTTTCTATCTGATATCTTGTTTTAACAAAAACACTCTTGATTTTTTGTTATCATATATGATAACATTTAATTGAAAAGAGGAGCAATTATGAGTAATGTAAGTATCTCTTTTGAAGAAATGAAAAAAGACTTATTAAAAGATGATGAATTTAAAACAGAGTATGAAAAATTAAAACCTCGATATGAAGCAATTGAACAGATTATAAAAGCAAGAAAAGAACAGAATATGACACAAGCAGAACTTGCTAAAAGAGTTGAAACACAAAAAAGCAATATTTCTAGATTAGAAAGCGGAACTTATAATCCAAGTCTAGATTTTTTAACAAAAGTATCTGAAGCACTTGGAAAAAGTTTGAGCGTCCAATTAAACTAATAATAATGAAAATAAAAAGTAAAATCGTTGCATTTTACTTTTTATTTTACATTGGTAAATAATTGCCGTTTATTTTTTATTCGTTAAAAGGCAAATCGTTTCTAAATGATAAGTATGGCAAAAACAATCTACTGCCTGTATTTTTTCTACGTGATATCCTTTTTTCTTTAAAATATCTACATCTACTTTTTGTGTTACTGGATTGCAAGAAATATAAACAATCTTTTTAGGTGCTAATTGTGCCAGTGCATTTAAAAATTTAGGGTCACTGCCACTTCTCGTTGGATCCATAAATACAACGTCTGGTTTCTTTTCTAATGCAATTTCTCCTTTTGCTAAGCGTACCATATAATCACTTGCATCTGCTGCAACAAATTTTACATTTTCACAGCCATTTTTCTTTGCATTTTTCTTTGCATCTCTCCAAGCAGCATCATTTAATTCCACACCTATCACTTCTTTTGCTTGTTTTGCTGCCACTAAAGAAATCGTTCCAATGCCACAATATGTGTCTAATACTGTTTCTTTTCCTGTCAATCCTGCAAACTCTACGGCTGTCTGATACAATTTTTCTGTCTGTATTGGATTTACTTGATAGAAAGAAGCAGAAGAAATTTCAAAAGTCAAACCACAAAGTTCATCTTCAATTGTTCCAGTTCCATACAATACTGTCTCTTTTTTCCCTAAAATCATGCTTGTTCTTGCACCATTGATGTTTTGAATAATCGTTGTAATCTGTGGAAATTTCTTTCTTAATTCTTCTACAAAAACCTGTTTTGCTGGAAATTCGAGAGTGCCTGTCACAATCACTAACATTACTTGTCCTGTTTTTTCACCTACACGGATATAAACATGACGAATAATTCCTGCTCGTTTATCTTCATTATAAGCAGGAGTCCCTGTCTTTTTCATCAAAGACACAATTTCTGCAACCATTTGATTTGCTAACTCATGTTGAATTCTACAAGTCTGTGTCTGTACTACTTTATGAGAATTTTCTTCATAAATACCAGCTAATAATTCTCCCTTTTTTGTTGCAGCAAACGAGGCATACACTTTATGGCGATAATTCCATGGATGTTCCATTGTAATAATTGGAGCAATCTTGCCTTGTTCCTTTTCTTCTTTAAATAACTCTTCTACTCGATTCTGTTTCCATTCCAATTGCTTCTCATATTTCATATGCATCATTTGACAACCACCACAAGTATCATATACAGGACAGCCTGTTTCTACTCTGTCTTCTGATGGTGTATCTAAAGAAACTAACCGAGCTGATGTTTCTGACTGACGAAACACTAACTCAATATCTCCTTTTTCTCCTGGTAAAAAATATGGCACAGCAAACTGCCGATTATTAAACACCACTTTTCCTCTTGCACATTCATCTAATCCTTTACATCCAACTCGATATTTTTTTCCCATAATTCCTCCAATTTTATTCTTTTTCTATAATTAGCTTATCAGATAGAATTTATCTATTCTAACCTGAAACAAACATCTTCTCAATTCCTGTTTAATACTTCTAAATTTAAAATAAAGTTACTTCATTTTCATTCCAAAACACGGTTATTTCCTTATTTTTCACATTATAGTATAGTCCTTTTTTCCACGAAATGCAATGTCTATTTTTTACAACAAAGCACAAATATAGTATAGTACTAACAACGCCAACCATGTATTTCAATTGTTTTCATTTCAAAATAATAGTATTTATTTGTATTTATACAACTCCCTTCTATTTTAATACAAAATAAAAATAGTAAAAGTCCCTTCTTTACTTATCAGCAAAAATTTTATAAACTAAAAAAAGAAAACTTATAGAAAGGATTTCCCTATGATTATACTTGCTACTGCCCTTTATTCCGAAGCTAAACCATTTATTCAACGTTTCAACCTGAAAAAAAATACAAAAGAATATCTTTTTCAACTATTTGAAGGAGAAGAATATCATCTTTTAATTACTGGTTGCGGAATGATTTCTTCTGCTATCAGTCTTTCACGCTATTTTACACTCTATCCACCAAAAAATACAGATATTTTTATCAATATTGGTATTGCAGGATATATGACAAAACAAGAAACAAAGGAAGAATCTTTGATTGGTCAACTCTTTCTTATTTCTAAAATAATAGAACAGTGTACAAACCGCACCTTTTATCCTGATATTCTTTATCAAAATACTTTTTCTAAACTCCCACTCATGACAGTGCCTGTTCCATTAGAACATACTTGTCATCTAGAAGAAGAAAAACTATTAATTGATATGGAAGCTTCTGCACTATATCAAGCAACCCTACCTTATATTTCGTCAGAACGAATGTTTTTCTTTAAAGTTGTTTCTGATATCATAGGCACTCCCACACAACCAATTATCCCAGAACAACTATTATTTCCCCATATAGAAACTATCTTAACTTTTGCAACAAATATACAACTTTGCCATGCTACAAAAGAAACTTCTCTTTTCACACAAACAGAGCAAACGTTAATAGAACAACTTGTTTCTCGTCTTTCTCTGACAGAAACTATGAGTTTTGATTTTTACCGTCTTATGCGTTACGCAAAATTAGACCATAAACCATTAAAACAACTATTAACTCATTTTTTTAATGAACTTCCTTTAACACCAATTCGAGGAAAAAAGCAAACGATGCCTTACCTCACTTTGTTACAAAAACAAATATTAGAAACTCCTTCTATCGTTTATTCCGAACAGAAAGAAGAAAATCCCTCACACAATTATCTTCCTTTTTTCTCTACAATATATGTAGAAAAACAAATACAACAGGAAGTACCTTCTTTTTCATTTGTTCATGAACCTATTTTCATTGAGCATTATAAGGACGTATTTAATCGAGGACATCAAAATTTTGCTGAGCAAAAAAAGTCTCCTTCTCTCATTTTAGCAAAAAAAACAGGAACGCTCATTTATCAAGGTGCACCTGTTTGTCAAAGTTTTGGAAATGAGCATTTTTACTATACTTCCTGCATGATGAATTGCATTTATCATTGTGACTACTGTTATTTACAAGGAATGTACCCTTCTGGTCATGTCGTTGTTTTTATCAATCTAGAAGATTATTTTAAAGAATTAGAAATACTATTAACACAACATCCTGTTTATTTATGTATTTCTTATGATACCGATTTATTAGCATTAGAATCTCGCTTTGGTTTTGTCAAGCGTTGGCTCTCCTTTGCGAAAACAAAAGAAAACCTTTCCTTAGAAATTCGTACAAAATCAGGAAATCCAATGATATTTCAAGAACTTACTGCCCTCTTTGAAAACGAACAACAAAAACAACAGATTATTTTTGCTTGGACGGTTTCACCAGAAACTATCATTAATACAATAGAACATGGAAGTGCCTCTCTTGCTTTGCGTTTAAAAGCACTTCGTTCTGCAAAAGAAGCAGGTTTTTCAGTTCGTTTATGCTTTGACCCAATGATTTACCATAGTAATTGGAAAACCTCTTATGAAGAATTAGTAACAAAAGTTTTTTCCGAAATTCCAGCTAACGATTTATATGATGTCAGCATTGGTGTTTTTCGTATTAGTACCGAATATTTAAAAAATATGAGAAAAAAACGACCAGATTGTGCAATTGTACAATACCCTTATGTTACAGAACAAGGAGTATCTCACTATGGCACTTTATCCGAAGAAATGGTACACTATTTATATGAATTACTACTACCTTATCTTTCAACAGAAAAAATTTTTATATGGAATGGAGGAATTTAATTGAAAACAGTATTACTAACAGGTGCTTCTTCTGGCATTGGACTTGCCACAGGCTTACAACTTGCCAACGAAGGCTATGAAGTGTATGGAATTGGAAGAAACTTTGAAAACACTTTTTCTTTTCCAAAAAATTTTCACTGTTATTGTTGTGATATTACAGATATCACTGCTTTACTATCTACCATAAATAAACTGCAAGAACGATGGAAAGTTCCTGCACCAGATATTGTCATTCATAGTGCTGGAGTTGGTTTTTATGGATTACAAGAAACTATTTCCGACCATGATATTCAATCCTTAGTACGAACGAACCTAGAAGCACCTATGATTTTAACTTCTCATTTTCTCCCTTTTATGAAACAAAGAAAAAGTGGTCATATTATTTTTCTTTCTTCTGTCACTGCTAGAAAAAATAACACGTATGGTTGTGCTTACGGTGCTACCAAATCCGCTTTACTTAGCTTTGCAAACAGTTTATTTGATGAAGTTAGAAAACATGGAATAAAAATAACGACTCTACTCCCCGATATGACAAAGACAAATCTCTATCGAAATGCAGATTTTACTGCGGATGAAACGGCTTGTCTTTTTCCTGAAGATATCGCTAATACGATTTCTTACATTTTATCAGCAAGTGAGCATCTTAATATAACAGAACTAACCATACAACCACAAAAACACCGTATTCAAAAAAAATAATCGGAGGATTCTCATGGAAAAAATCAAACAATTACAACAAATCATTGACCAAAGTAAACGAATTGTATTTTTTGGTGGTGCAGGCGTAAGTACAGAAAGTGGTATTGCTGATTTTCGTAGTGCCGATGGCTTATACCATCAAAAATACAAATACAATCCAGAAACTATCTTAAGTCACACTTTTTTTATAAAGAACACGAAAGAATTTTTTGAATTTTATCGTGACAAAATGGTAGTAACCAATGTTTCGCCAAATGTTACCCATCTCTTCCTTGCCAAACTCGAACAAGCGGGAAAATTATCTGGTATTATTACTCAAAACATTGATGGATTGCATCAAATGGCAGGAAGTAAAAAAGTCACAGAACTTCACGGAAGTATTCATCGAAACTATTGCATGAACTGCCATAAATTTCATCCTCTTTCTACCGTTGCAAATGCTACAGAAATTCCATACTGCGAATGTGGCGGTATTATTAAACCAGATGTTGTCCTATATGAAGAAAGCTTAAAGGACAATGACATTCATACTGCCCTTTCCTTACTTTCTAGGGCAGATACCTTAATTGTAGCAGGCACTTCACTTTCTGTTTACCCTGCTGCCTCGTTCTTACAATATTTTAATGGAAAACATTTAGTACTGATAAATAAATCGGCTACTCCATATGACAAAAATGCTGATTTACTTATTCAGACAGGACTTGGAGAAGTGTTTTCCCAATTAACGATATAAAAATGTAAAATAATCCTTGGCATATTTCCTTTCTTATATCTCATACTAATAACACTTGATATAGGAAAGGAATTTTTCGTATGGCTTTTCTCCATTTTTTTAAAAACTTTATTCTCTGTGGTGCGATGGGCTGGTGTCTGGAATGTTTTTGGACTGGTATGGATGCGATTAGAAAAGGAAAAGATAAAATGCTTCGATGTCAAACTTCTGTTTGGATGTTCCCTATTTATGGCATGGCAGCTCTCTTTGCCCCTATTAGCCGCTTTTTAAAAGGTACACCTGCTATTTTAAGAGGTACAATTTATACTCTTCTTATCTATGCAGGAGAATTTTTCAGTGGCTCTTTATTAAAAAAACACAAGTCCTGCCCTTGGGATTATAGCAAAGCAAAATTAAATTATAAAGGACTCATTCGCCTTGATTATGCTCCTGCATGGTTTATTTCCGGATTACTTTTTGAAAAACTTTTGCAAAAAAATTAGGGTGTCAATTGACACCCTAGTTTCACAAAAAATTAAGAGCGCGAGACGGGACTCGAACCCGCGGCCTCGACCTTGGC
>CALAEX010000015.1 GCA_937891165.1 uncultured Lachnospiraceae bacterium
TTACACATTTTGGATTTATCGGTTTTGGTCTGATTGGTGGTTCGATTGCTCGTGCCCTAAGAGAATTTTTACCAAATACTACAACACTTATTGCCTTTCAATATAATAAAACCCCATCTTATTCTCTTACTCTTGCAAAAGAAGATGGGGTACTCAATGAAATTACAACAGACCTTACAACATTTGCTTCCTGCGACATGATTTTTCTTTGTGCTCCAGTACAAAAAAATTTAGAATATCTCACTTTATTAAAAGACATCATTCGCCCTGATTGCCTTTTAACAGACGTTGGAAGTGTGAAAGGAAATATTCATAAAAAAGTGACTGAACTTGAATTAGAACACTGTTTTATCGGAGGACATCCTATGACAGGTTCGGAAAAAACAGGGTATGAACATTCTAGTACACTCCTTTTAGAAAATGCTTATTATATTTTAACTCCAACAAAGAAAACAAACAAAGAAACATTAGAACAATACCGCTTACTCGTCACTACAATGAAAGCATTACCGATTATCCTTGAACCAACAGAACATGATGAAATTACTGCTGCCATTAGCCATGTACCACACATCATTGCCACACAATTAGTCAACTTAGTACAGTATGCAGGTCCTCTAGAACAAAAAATGCGAATACTCGCTGCTGGTGGCTTTAAAGATATTACAAGAATTGCTTCCGCTTCCCCCGATATTTGGGAAAGTATTTGTCTCTCCAATAAAGAAAGTATTTGTCAAATACTCACCAAATACCAAGAAGCACTTGAAGAAGCCAAACAGATGATTCTCTCCGACCAAAAAGAAGAACTTTACCATATGTTTGACACCGCAGGCAATTACCGCGACTCTATTCCAACAAAAGCCAAAGGTATCCTTGCAAAAACCTACGAACTCTATACTGATATTAAAGATGAAACTGGTGCTATTGCTACTATCGCTACACAACTCTCTGTACATGGAATCAGTATAAAAAATATTGGTATCGTGCATAACCGTGAATTTGAACAAGGCGTACTACACATAGAATTTTACGACAACAACTCCGTAACAAAAGCAAAACACGTATTAGGAAAAAATGGATACCATATTTATATTCGTTCCTAAACTTTAAAGTTAAATTAACTCATCTAATAACCAAGGTTACACTTTAAAAACTATTATTCAAGTGAATATTTGGTAAAAAAACAATACTTGGCATTTAACAAAATCCTTGTACTTTTTATATCTAGTAAGGACCGTTTAGAAACGTCAGTACTTGGTGAGGTCTTTTCGAACCTAGTACTGCTACGTTTCGCTACGAGCGAAAGCGTGTCCGAACAGATATAAAAATACAAGGATTGTTTATTTCAATAACGATTTTTTCTTAAAATCCTTTTGGCTGTGTTATCTTTGGTTCATACCCCTTCTTACGAAGTGCAGAAATAATAGTCTCTTTATGCTCATGTCCAAACGCCTCAATCGTCAATGTAAGTTCCACCGCACTATTTCGGTTAATACTTACAAACTGATTATGGTCTAGACGAATAACATTTCCTTGATTATCTGCAATAATCTTTGCCACATTCACAAGCTCTCCTGGCTTATCTGGAAGTAAAATAGATACCGTAAATACTCGACCTCTTTGAATCAATCCATGCTGAACAACCGAAGATACGGTAATGACATCCATATTACCACCACTTAATACCGCTACTACCTTTTTTCCTTCTGGTTCTAAGTGTTTTAATGCCGCTACAGATAACAATCCTGAGTTTTCTACAACCATTTTATGATTTTCTAACATATCAAGAAAAGCAACTACAAGTTCACTATCATCTATTGTAATAATTTCATCTACATGTTCTTTAATATAAGGGAAAATTTTATCTCCTGGAGTTTTTACTGCTGTACCATCTGCAATGGTATCCACATAATCTAATGTTACAACTTCTCCTTTTCTTAAAGATTCTTGTATACAACTCGCTCCTACTGGCTCTACTCCAATCACACGAATTTTAGGATTTAACATTTTCGCAAAAGTACAAATTCCTGTCAATAATCCGCCTCCGCCTACAGGAACTAAAATCGTATCTACTGTTGGAAGGTCTTGCACAATTTCCATTGCAATAGAGCCTTGTCCCGTTGCAACTACTTCATCATTAAATGGATGAATCAATGTCATTCCTTCTTCTTCGGCACATTTCACCGCATAAGCAAAAGCTTCATCATAATCATTTCCATACAATACAACTTCCGCACCATAGTCTTTTGTTCGATTCACTTTAATCAATGGTGTCGTTGTTGGCATTACAATTACTGCCCTGCAACCAAATTCTTTTGCTGCATAAGCAACGCCCTGTGCATGATTTCCAGCAGATGCTGTAATTAAACCTCTTTCTCTTTCTTCTCTCGATAACGTACTAATTTTATAATATGCTCCACGAATCTTATAAGAACCTGTTATTTGCATATTTTCTGGCTTTAAATATACTTTATTCCCTGTCATCTCTGTTAAGTAGTCACTTTGCATTAACTTCGTTTTTGAAATTACTTGCTTTACTACTTCTGACGCTTCTTCAAATTTCTCTATTGTCAACATCGTTATTGTTCTCCTTTTTCCATTCCATCAAATAATGCATCCACAAATGCATTGGGGTCAAATTTTTGCAAATCTTCCATATGTTCCCCTACACCAATATATTTTACTGGAACACCAAGTTCTGCCTGAATCGCAAGTGCAATTCCTCCCTTTGCTGTTCCATCTAATTTTGTTAAAATAATACCATCAATCTTTGCTGCGGCATTAAACTCTTTTGCCTGCACTAAAGCATTCTGTCCTGTTGTACCATCTAAAACAACTAACGTTTCTCTATGACACTCTGGATATTCTCGCTCAATGACACGGTCAATCTTTTTCAATTCTTCCATTAAGTTCTTTTTATTGTGCAAACGACCTGCGGTATCACAAAGAAGTATATCTGTATTTCTTGCCTTTGCCGCAGTAACCGCATCAAATACAACTGCTGCTGGGTCAGAACCTTCTTTTTGTGCAATAATATCTACATCTGCTCGATGTGCCCACTCCGTCAACTGTTCAATAGCTGCCGCACGAAAGGTATCTGCTGCCGCTATTAATACCTTTTTTCTATTTGCCTTTAATTGTCCTGCTAATTTTCCAATCGAAGTTGTTTTTCCAACTCCATTTACTCCAATTAACAAAACAACAGACTTTCGATTTTCAAACTCATACGCATCTTCTGGTACAGACATCTGCTCTTTCATACTATCCATCAATAATTGTCTGCAAGCCGTTGGATGCTTTGTCTTTGTTTCTTTTACTTTTTCCTTTAAATTTTCCATAATTTTTGTCGTTGTATTGATACCTACATCCGACATAATTAAGATTTCTTCTAATTCTTCATAAAAATCATCATCAATCGTAGCAAATCCATTAAAAATAGAATCAATTCCTGCTACAATACTATTTCTTGTTTTTGTTAATCCCTCTGCTAATCTACTAAAAAATCCCATATTTCCTCCAACTATTGTTCCAATTCCTGTTCAATTAAATTTACGGATACTAATGTTGAAACACCCTTTTCTTGCATCGTAATACCATATAGCGTATCTGCCGATGCCATTGTACCTCGACGATGTGTAATCACAATAAACTGCGTATGCTTCGTCAGTTTATGTAAATATTTTGCATATCTTCCGACATTAGAATCATCCAAAGCCGCTTCAATTTCATCCAACAAACAAAACGGAGACGGTTTTAAATTTTGAATAGCAAATAAAAGAGCAATGGCAGTCAATGCTTTTTCTCCACCAGATAACTGCATCATATTTTGCAATTTTTTTCCCGGAGGCTGTGCAATAATCCGAATGCCAGCAGTTAAAATATCTTCCTCCTCTATTAGTTCCAACGTTCCTTTACCACCACCAAATAGCTCACGAAACACTACATCAAACTGTTGTTTTATCGCCATAAACTTTTCTTGAAACTGCTTTCGCATTTCTTTATCCAACTGCTCAATAATCTTTCGTAACGCTTCTTCTGCCTCTAATAAATCTTGACGTTGGTTTGTATATAACGTATAACGTTCAGAAAGACTTTTATAATCCTCTATCGCATTGACATTGACATCTCCTAGTGCTTTTATTTTCGCTTTTAATTCCGTAATCTCTTTCTTAATTCCCGTATAAGCTGGTAATGTAGTATCTTTATATTTCTTTGCTCCTTCTACTGTTATCTCATATTCTTCCCACATATAGTCTGCTTGACTATTCATAACTTCTTGTAGACGTTCTTGTTGATTATGAAAACGATACTTTTCTTTATCCAGTTGTGTCATATGAGCAGAAAGTTCTTCTCGTTTTGAAAAGAAATTTTTATATTCTTTAGCAATATCTGCTTTCTTCTTTTCTAATTTCCCTAACTTTTCTGTTTCCTGCTCTACTTGCTGTTGCCACTTGGTAACTGTCTTTCTTGCCTCTTGAATTCCATTTTCTTGTTCTTTTAACCGCTCTTTTGTAAAACTATTTTCTTCTTTTAAACGCTTTTCTTCTTCTAAAAGCCGTTCTAACTCTTGCTCCAAACGTCTTTGATTTTCCTTGATAAACTGTAAATTCTGCTCTAATTCTGCACATTCTACTGCAAATACTCCCTGTCTTTTAGAAAGTTCTCCCTCTGCTAATTTTTCTTGTTCTATCAAAGCAGTATATTCCTTTATCTTTGCACTTGCTTGTACAATCGAAGACTCCATTTCCCCTAACTGTGCTTGTAATTCTAAAACACAAGTTTCATTCTCTTTCTTTTTCTCTTCCAAACTTTGAACTTCTTGTGCAATCCATATATAATCTTTTTGTAACTGTATCCGTTGTTCCTTTGTTTTTAAAAGATTTAACTTTGTTGTCGTCTCTTTTAAAAGAAGTTCCTGTAATTGCCCTCTTGCACTAGAAAGCTCTGTAGCAATCTTTTCTCTTATCTCTCGTAATTCCTCTCGTTCTCTAGAAAAAGTTTCTATTTGATTCTTCCATTGCTCTGCTTTCTGTTCCAAGTCTTCTATTTCTCTACGACGACCTAATAAATTACTATTATTTTTATAAGCACCACCAGAAATGGAACCACCTGGATTTAACTGTTCCCCTTCTAATGTTACAATCCGAAGCGAATACTTATATTTTTTAGCTAGGTCAAGAGCGTGTTCCATCGTATCTACAACTAATGTTCTACCTACTAAAAATCTCATCAATTCCACATATTTATCCGCTACTTGCACAAGAGTATTTGCATAGCCTAATACACCTGCTTCTTTTACTACATTTGCCTGTAATTGCCCCACTTCCTTTGCCGTAATACTATCCAATGGTAAGAAAGTGGCTCGTCCCAATTTATTTATTTTTAAATATTCCACCATCTTTTTTGCAGTTGCTTCATCTTTTGTCACTACATTTTGAATACTAGAACCTAATGCAATTTCCAATGCTGTTTCATATTTTGCTTCTACTTTTATAATATCTGCTACAACACCAATAATACCAGATGTAGAAGTTTTCTGTTCCATAATTTTACGAATTGCTAAACCATATCCATCATAACGCTCGGAAAGATTTCTCAAAGCATCTAACTTTGAAACAACTTGCATTCGTTCTCGTTCCGTTTGTTCGATTTCCTCTGTTTTCTGTTGTACCCTTTTCTTTTGTCCGTTAATTTGTTGCTCTAATTGCAAAATATTTTTTTGATAAGTTACTATTTTTTCTGTAATATCTTGATACTCTTGCTCTACTGCTTCTATTTTTTGTATATACTCTGCTTCTTCTGACTTATGCCGAAGCATTCGTTGTGCTAATTCTGCTTTTTTAATCGAATTTTGTTCTTCTAATGTTGCAAAGTGCTGTAACTTCGTCTTACTCTCTGTAACTTGACTCATTTGTTGTAAAACAATCTGATTACTTTGTTCGATTATTTTACGATAATCTTCTAACTTGTTACGAAGCTTATCTTGTTCTGCTTGTACTACTTCTTGCTCTTTCTTCACTTTTTGCAATAAAAGCAGACTATTTCTTTCTTCTACTCCTAACTCAATCAATTCCTCTTTTTTCGTTGTTTGGTCAACAACTAATGTCTTTTGGCGTTGCTGATAATGACTATCACTCAATTGTATCGAAGCAATTTTCTCTTGCATCAGACGAATTTCGCCTTCTTTTTCTTGAAGCATCATCAAAAACTTTGTTCGTTGTTCTTTCTTTGCTTCTATTTTTTCTGAATACTGTTCTAATTCTTGCTCTAATCGTTCGTATTCTTGTCTTGTATTTTCATAAGCTTTCTTTGTTTGTTCTAATTCCTCGGTAACAGCAATAGCTTTTGTATCAATCTCTGTTTTATTTTTTTCGTTTCGCTCATACTCTAATAAAAACAAGTTAATTTCTAATTTTTTTAATGCTTCTTTCAAACGCAAATATTCTTTTGCCACTTCGGATTGCTTTTGCAATGGACCTACTTGCTTTTCAATTTCTGACAAAATATCTGTAATACGAGAAAAATTGAGCTGTTCTTCCTCTAGTTCCCGTTCCGCAGCCGCTTTTCGCTTTTTATATTTCACAATACCCGCAGCTTCATCAAACAACTCTCTTCTCTCTTCTGGCTTTCCACTCAATATTTTATCAATTTGTCCCTGTCCAATAATAGAATATCCTTCTTTTCCAATTCCTGTATCTAAAAATAATTCTTGCACATCTCTTAAACGACAAGTACTTCCATTGATTAAATACTCGCTTTCTCCTGAGCGATACACTCGTCTTGCCACTGTTACTTCCTCATATTCAATTGGAAGCTGATGGTCTGAATTATCCAATGTAATAGCTACATAAGCATATCCCATTGGCTTACGAAGCTGTGTACCAGAAAAAATAACATCCTCCATTTTACTTCCACGCAACTGTTTCGCACTCTGTTCTCCAAGTACCCAACGAACTGCATCTGCTACATTACTTTTTCCACTTCCATTTGGCCCTACAATGGCTGTAATACCGTCATGAAATTTAAATACAATTCTATTGGCAAATGACTTAAATCCACATACCTCGATACTTTTTAAATACATAATTCCCTCACCATTTAACTAGATTGCTCCTGTTGCAATTTCAACAAAGATTGATATGCAGCCTCTTGCTCCGCTGCCTTTTTTGTTTTTCCTTTTCCAATCATCAATGGTGTTTCATTCATATAAGCTTGTACTGTAAACACCTTATTATGGTCTGGACCTTCTTCGGAAAGTAATGTATAATATAGACTCTTTTTATACTGATTTTGGATGACTTCTTGCAATATAGTCTTACTATCATAAAAGAGTTTTTTATGCTCGATATCTTTTAAAACATACTTTAAAATAAAATCTTTTGCACTAGTAAAACCACCATCCAAATACATTGCTCCAATGATTGCTTCCCAAGCATCGGATAAAATAGAATCTCTCTCTCTTCCTCCTGTTAAATCCTCCCCTCTACCAAGTAAAAGATACTCCCCTAAATTTATCTCTCTTGCACAACGGGCTAAAGACTGCTCACAAACAAGACTTGCTCGAAGTTTTGTCATGTTCCCTTCTTTCATATCTGGATGTGTCTGAAACAAAAACTCACTAGAAACTAATTCTAATACCGCATCCCCTAAAAACTCCAATCGCTCATTATCCACTACTTGTTTTAATGTCATTTCATGTGCATAAGAACTATGTGTTAACGCTTGTTTTAGCAAATCTATGTGCTGAAAACGATATCCAATACTTTTCTGTAGCTCTTTTAACTGCGTCATAAAAACCTCCTTGGCAAAGCCCTACTCTATTTACAAAAGAAATGTAAACAGAGTAGGGCTTTTTAACAACCTTCTTATTCCTGCAATTAACTCAGTGCATTTCTAATCTGCTCTACCGCATCACCAACAGTTACAATTTTTTCTGCCTCTTCATTTGCAATCTCAATATCAAATTCTTCTTCAATTCCCATAATAATCTGGAATACATCTAAAGAATCTGCCCCCAAATCGTCTACAAACGTAGTTTCCATTGTAATTTCTTCTGGGTCTACGCTTAAAACCTCGCTAATAATTTCCTGAATCTTTTCAAACTCCATTACATTTCCTCCTGTTTCCTTGCCTTCGCAATGTTTTCTCTTATTTTTTCACTAATATTTTGTTCTTTGAAAGCAATACATTGCAAAATAGAATTTTTAATTTCTTTGCTCTTAGAACTTCCATGTGTTTTCACTACAAGATTATTTAACCCTAACATTGGTGCACCGCCATAATCTGTCACATCCAAAGATTTTAATGTCTGTTTTAAAGCTGGTTTTACTAAAAGAGCTCCTATTTTACTGCGAACATTTGACATCATACCTTGTTTTACCTTGCCAATTAACGCACTAGCAGTACCTTCGTACAACTTTAAAATAACATTACCAACAAATGCTTCACATACAATTACATCTGCATAACCATTCGGAATTTCTCTCGCTTCAATACTTCCAATAAAGTTAATTTCTTTACAAGCTTTTAATAACGGATATGTTTCTTTTACAAGTGCATTTCCTTTCTCTTCCTCTGTGCCAATATTAACGATAGCAACCCTTGGACGTTTCACTCCCATGATATGTTCCATATACAAAGAACCCATTTGTGCAAATTGAAGCAAATGAGATGGTCTAGCATCCACATTCGCACCACAATCCACTAATAAAGAAACACCTTTCGTTGTCGGTATCAATGGAGCAAGTGGTGGACGCTCTATACCACGAATTCTACCAATCACTAACTGAGCACCTACTAAAACAGCTCCTGTACTACCAGCAGAAACAAAAGCATCTGCTGTTTGATTCTTAACCAAATTCATACCAACGACAATAGAAGAATCTTTTTTCCGCCGAACTGCCATCACTGGTGCTTCATCATTCGTAATTACTTCACTAGCTGGAACAATTTCCAACCTATCACCATAATCCTTATACTGCTTCAATTCTGCTTTCAATTCGTCTTCTTTACCTACCAAAAAGACTTTAATCCGTGAATCTTCTTCTACTGCTAGGACGGCTCCTTTTAAAATTTCTGAGGGGGCGTTATCCCCACCCATTGCATCTACCGCAACTTTTACCATTTCGCTCATTCAGAATTCCTCCCTATCAGTTTCTATACACAATATACTAGATATCAAAATAAAAATCAACCAGAATTTAAATTAATGTTACACATTCCTTACATTTTTCACTTAACACGTTAATGGAATAAAGCATATTTTTGAAATAAAAAGAGTTCTACAGGAACTCTTTTTATCAATATCATCAAACAAATATTCATAATCCGCTTCGTTATTGCTCATATCATTATAATTTTCTATAGAAAAACGATTTTGCTGTTGCATATCCTAATGTCTGTGCCTGAATAATCTGTTCTGTAGAACCTACAAAAAGAATACCATCTTTCTTTAAAGAAGTATTAAATTTTTTATAAATCTCTGTTTTTGCTTCTTCTGTAAAATAAATCAATACATTACGACACACAATCAAATCACAATCGGTTGGATAAGCATCTTTTAAAAGATTATGTTGTTTAAAATCTACACACCTTTTCACTTCATCTGCTACTTTATATGTATATTCATTCACTTGAGTTACATATTTCTTCATTAAATCTGGTGGCAAAGTTTTTAAACTTTTTACATTATATAATCCTTCTTTTGCTTTTGCTAATACTTGCTTATCAATATCAGTAGCCATAATTTTAATATTAGAAAGTGGCATATGTCTGGACAACATCATAACAAGAGAATATGGTTCATCTCCAGTAGAACAAGCGGCACTCCATATTTTTAATCTTCTTGATTTTGCCATCAATTGTGGTAAAATATCATTTTCCAAAACTCTCCACTGTTCTGGATTACGATAAAACTCTGATACGTTAATCGTAAGATAATTTACAAATTCTTCAAATAAATTCTTATCTGCCTTAATTGCAGCTACATAATCTTTATATGTTTTAATTTTATGTTTATTAATAAGAGAATCAATTCTTCTTCTCATCTGCTGTTCTTTATACGCATTTAAATCAATTTGTGTCAACGAATATATTTGCTTTTTAAATCCTTCATAATCATCCATATTTCTGCCCTCCTAAGAAAAACTACTATCTTTTGTAAATCCATTCTAATTTAGATTGCTTATACTGTAAAATAGCTAAGTAGCTAAAACCGCTACTTAGCTATTTATAATACCTGCTATCTCAATTCCATTATTCTTCTACAGCTTCTTCCTTAGTTTCTGCTGGAACTTCTAATGCTTTCATACTAAGACTAATCTTCTTATCTTCTAAATTAAAGTCAACAATCTTTGCTGTTACTTCCTGACCAATCTTTAATACATCAGCTGGCTTTTCTACATGATTCTTAGAAATCTGAGAAACATGTAATAAAGCATCTACACCAGGTACAAGTTCAACGAATGCACCGAAGTCTGTCATACGTGCTACTTTACCAGTAACTACATTTCCTGCTGCGAAATTTGTTTCCGCATTTGCCCATGGATTCTGTTCTGGGAACTTAAGGCTTAATGCAACTTTCTCACCTGCGATATCTTTGATAAACGCACGAACTACATCACCAGCCTTGAATACTTTCTTAGGATTCTCTACTCTGCCCCAAGACATTTCGGAAATATGAAGAAGACCATCTACTCCACCAAGGTCAATAAACACACCGAAATCAGTTACATTCTTTACAGTTCCTTCTACAACATCCCCTACCTGAATTTTAGCAAAAAGTGCCTTCTGAAGTTCTGCCTTCTTAGCCACCATAAGCTGTTTACGGTCACCAATAACTCTTCTTCTCTTAGGATTAAACTCACTAATAACAAATTCAATTTCCTGATCCTTATACTTGGATAAATCTTTTTCGTAGGAATCAGAAACAAGGCTTGCAGGAATAAATACTCTTGTCTCATCTACGATTACACTAAGACCACCATCTAATACAGTGGATACAGTAGCCTTTAAAACTTCTTTGTTATTGAACGCTTCTTCTAATTTCTTGCTTCCCTTTTCTGCTGCTAATCTCTTATAAGTTAACAATACCTGACCTTCACCATCGTTTACTTTAAGAACCTTCGCCTGCATTTTATCGCCTTCCTTAACTAAAGTAGTTAAGTCTACGTTTGGAGTATTTGTATACTCACTTCTGGTAATAATACCATCAGCCTTGTAACCAATATTTAAGACAATTTCATCTTCTTTAACACGAATAACAGTACCCTCGACTACCTCTCCGTTGTGTATTGTCTTAAAAGACTCCTCCAATAATTGTTCAAAACTCAAATCTGACATGCTGGTATGAACCTCCTCGATAATATTGTTTGGGGTCGATGCCCCTGCTGTAATACCTACACTACGGAATGATGATTTAAATAAATTTAAATCAAGGTCACTGAGTTTCTGTATGAAGTAAGTATTTACACATTGCTGTTTTGATATCTCATACAACTTACGTGTATTTGAACTATGCAAGCCACCAATCACGACCATTGCCTCTGATTCCTGCGCTAGAAGGCGTGTTTCTTTTTGCCGTTCTTCGGTTGCACTGCATATCGTACTTAAAACAATTATATCATACCTCTTTTTTTCAATAATTTCAACTAAATCTTGAAATTTCTTGCTATTAAATGTCGTTTGTGCTACAATGCAGAGTTTTTCACTGGAATTTATATCCAATTTTTCTGCCATTTCTGCTGTTTCAATCACAGTCACTGGTCCTTCGCACCATCCAACAATCCCTTGCACCTCTGGATGCTCCTTACTTCCAATAATTACAATATGTCTACCGTTCTTACTTTCTCTTTCTACAATCTTATGAATCTTTTTTACGAAAGGACAAGTGGCATCCAAAATTTCATGTCCGCTTACTAGCATATCCTCATATTCTGCTTTTGATACACCATGAGACCGTATAATTAAAGTTCCATGTGCCACATTATTCCATTCTTCACGGTTTGATACAATTTCGACACCCTTTTTGGCTAATTCCTGTATCACTTCTTCATTATGAATAATCGGACCATACGTGTATACTTTTTTTCCAGCCTGTACTTGTTTCTCTACTAATTCTACAGCTCGTTTCACCCCAAAACAAAACCCTGCTGTTTTTGCTACTTTTACTTCCATTTTTTCTATCCTTTATTCTTTTAATGTTTTTGTTTCCTCTATTACCATTTCATCTATTTTCCAAAGCACAATCTGTTGCATTTTTTCTATTACTTCCTCAATAGACAAATCAGAAGTATCTAACTCAATCGCATCCTCCGCTTTTTTTAACGGACTTACTTCTCTTGTCATATCTTGATAATCTCGTTCTTCTATTTCTTTCTTTAATTGCTCTAAATTGCAATCCACACCTTTTTGAATTAATTCATCATATCTTCTCTTTGCTCGTACACTAGAAGAAGCGGTTAAATAAATCTTTACTTCTGCCTCTGGCAATACAACGGTTCCAATATCTCTACCATCCATCACTACACTTGTTTTCTTTGCCAAATTTCGCTGTAACTCTACCATTTTTTCACGCACTTTTTTATGCATAGAAAAGGCAGAAGCCATCATACCAGCTTCCGGCGTACGAATCAAACCATTTACATTTTCTCCATTCAAATAAACAATTTGTTCTCCATCTTCATAGCCAATCGAAACATCAATGTTTTCACATTCTCTTTCTACTGTCTCTACATCATCTTTTGCCACTTGTTTTCTAGAAAAATATAACCCAATCGCACGATACATCGCACCTGTATCTACATAAACGATATTTAACTGCTTTGCTAACGCTTTTGCAATCGTACTCTTTCCAGCACCCGCTGGTCCATCAATGGCAATATTAATTTTTTTCATATTTTTTCTTGCTCCTTCGTATCTCAAAATTAAAATTTTTTATGTCAAATGAATATTCTCACTTTCACTACTTGCTTATAAGAAAAATAATTATTTCACAACCATTGTTTCTTTTAATTGATAATAAAGTGGGGTAATTATTTCCACAGGCTCATCTAAATCTTCTGCTATTTCCTCTATTGTTTTATTTTTTTTAAGTTTCTTTTCTATTTGATTCATCAATTTTTGTTGGATTCCCTGTTGAATTCCTTGTTGGATTCCCTTTGTCGTAGCTTCCTGCATTAACTGATTATAGTCACGAATTGCTTTTTCTCTCGCTTCGTATTCTAATCGTTTTTGTTTATCTTGACTAATAAATTGTAGTTGTTCATATGCACTTTGAATATAAGGATTTCTTGCTGCTAACATATCAAATTCCTCCTTCTGTTCTGCATTAATAAACTTCGCCCATAATAACATATCACTGCTATCTTCTTTTAACTCTTTTGGTAATTTTGTGAATTCTAACACATGAAATTCCATCTTATTGGTATAAAGCGTATGTCGATTATCTTCCCAAAGATGGAAACAAGAATAAAATTCTTCCGTATCTGGAAATAATGTAAAATCTAACAAACTAATCGAAACACACCGCTTAAATACATCGTAAGAATCTCCTGCCTCTATTTGTTCCACATACATCTTAGAAAGATAAAATACCGAACGGTCTGCCCATACTTTTAATTCAGACAACTGAATTTCTATATCAATTTCTACCAAATTGTTCATTAACACACGAACATCTAAAATTCCTTGCTTGTCATTTTCACGTAATTTTCTAAGGTTCATATTCAATATTTGGGTTTCTTTAATCTCTTTTGGATTTAATTTTAAAATAGCTGATAAAAATCCAATACGAGCATTTTCATTCATCATGATTTCTTTAAAAGCGAAATCTACTTTTGGTTTCATTAAAAATGTACTCATAAAATATCCTTTCTTTGAAACTTATAGAAAATTCCCTTGTTTTTCTTCCATCTTTCTTAATATCCTATAAAATGATGTGGGTGTCAAAAGTACCCCCTACATCTAATTTTAGTTCCTTGATAACTGAATAAAGCTATGCTTTTCCACTG
>CALAEX010000016.1 GCA_937891165.1 uncultured Lachnospiraceae bacterium
ATAATAGTTAGGAAGATTTGTTTTAAGAAAATCTTGATAGGTGGTATGACCACCGAAAGTAATAGGTAACAAAAAATCGCCTCCAATCGAACTATAGTATATAGTATATCGGCTTTATCATAAATTTTTTTTGATAAAAAAGTGGGGGATTTTAATAAAAAAGGAATCTAAAAGCCTTGATTTTACTGACTTAAAGATTCCGAGAGATTATAGAACAGTAATGGAGGATTTATGTTTGATAAGTTAGAGGATTTATTGAGAAGATTTGAAGAAATCCAAAATGAGTTAAGTGAACCATCAGTAGTTAGTGACCAGAGTCGTTTTCGTAAGCTGATGAAAGAACAAAATGATTTAACTCCAATTGTGGAGGCTTTTTTGGAATATAAGAAAGAAAAGCAGAATATTGAAGATAGTTTGTTAATTCTTGATGAGGAAAGTGATGAAGAAATGAGAGAACTTGCCAAAGAAGAATTAGCAGAAAGTAAAGCTAATGTAGAAGTATTAGAAAACAAATTGAAAATTTTACTTTTACCAAAAGACCCAAATGATGAGAAAAACGTTATCGTAGAAATTCGTGGTGGTGCAGGTGGTGATGAAGCTGCTTTGTTTGCAGCGGAATTATACCGTATGTATTGTAAATATGCGGAAGTACAACGTTGGAAAATTGATTTGATTTCTGTGAGTGAAAATGGAATTGGTGGTTTTAAAGAAGTTGTTTTTATGGTAAATGGTGCTGGAGCATATTCTAAGTTAAAATATGAAAGTGGAACACATCGTGTACAGCGTATTCCGGTGACAGAATCTGGTGGACGTATTCATACTTCCACAGTTACAGTGGCGATTATGCCAGAAGCAGAAGAAGTGGATGTAGAAATCAATCCAAACGATTGTAGAATTGATGTATTTCGTTCTTCGGGTAATGGTGGACAGTGCGTTAATACAACCGACTCTGCGGTACGTTTGACACATATTCCAACTGGCATTGTAATTTCTTGTCAGGATGAAAAATCTCAGTTAAAGAACCGTGATAAAGCATTTAAAGTATTACGTGCAAAACTGTATGAATTAGAATTAGAAAAGGCACAGGCAGAAGAAAGTGCATTGAGAAAAAGTCAAGTAGGTACAGGTGACCGTTCCGAAAAAATTAGAACATATAACTTCCCACAAGGAAGAGTAACAGACCATAGAATCAAATTGACTGTTTACAATTTGGATGCTGTTATGAATGGAGATATTCAAGAATTTGTAGATTCTTTAATTGCAGCAGACCAAGCAGCGAAATTAACACAGATGGCAGAAAGCTAAAAAATATTAGAGTCATTAGGAAATAGAACGAATATAAGTAAAGTTTGCATCTATTTTCTAATGACTCTTTGTTTTTTTGCTATAGGTTTGATTAAAGTTTCTTTACTTTATCTGGTATAATTGGACGAAAATGGTATACTTCATCATAAGATTGGATTCCTTCTTTTGTTTCTGGGTTCATGGCAACTGTTCCTGTACAATCACGAGCAGAAGCACAGTTGTGGAAGTCTAAACATTCGTCAATTTCTTTTTCACGGAGTTTTTCTTGTTCTTGTAGCGAGGACATAAATTCACCTTCTTTCTTTATTTGATAGTATGTGAAAAAAATAAGAAAATATAAAAAATAATAAAAAATGAGAATTGGTGTGAATACAATATTTTTTAAGATAATTGGGAGGATTGACAAGAGTCTAAGGAATGTATAGGATATAATTTGTAACTACATAAAAAATAGAGTATTATAATGGTATTACAAGATTAGTGGGGGGGGTATTTTTAGAATGAATGATATGAGAGATGAATTTGAGGCATATGTAAAAAAACTCACAACAGCTATTTGTAAAGATATTTTTTTAGAAAAACTGGAAGAGTTATATAATAAGTATGAAGAAGAGTATAATCTTTATTCGAAGGCTTCTCATCATGCAGAAACGGTAAGCAAAAGTTTAGAACAAGAGCTGAAGAATACCGTTTTGTTTTTAAAAGATGTTGATGAAAAGACAAGTAAGTCTATGGATTTTATTAATGACAATATTGGTCAAATGGAAGAATTTACGGAACAAATGTTTTTAAAAATGTGGAATCTAAACGAAGATAAGAGGATAGAGTTTATATCTGCACTTTCATCTCATATTGATGGTTATAAAAAAGAATTGGCAAAAATATTTAAAGATGGTAATAAAAATATTTCTAATAAGTTAGCTGGTGTAATTACTCCAGAGATATTACAGCAATTTTTAGACTCTTTGGAAGAAAATACTCGAGAAACAAAAGAGTTAGCATCATTTATTAGTGATACTTATAAGCAAGAAGTAGAGAAGAGCATAAAGCAGATTGTACAAGCCAATCGAAAAGCTATGGAAGAAACAAATATAAGTGTTTCTGAATATATGAAACAAATCATGGACGAGTTAGGAGAAACTCAAAAAAATGCTGTAGCTTCCATTGAAGAACAAAAAAATGCAGTTGCAAATACAACATCTAGATATACTTCATTACTCATACAATGTTTTAATAAATTTGCACAGACAGAAAAAGAAAATAGAGAAAAAGCTTTAGAAGAACAGAAAAAGTTAATTGCAACTATTGGACCAAGTGATGAGAAAATAGCTCAATTTGAGAGTAGAGTAATAAAGCTTGAGAGATTGATAAAAGAAATGGAAAAGACAAATGAAACATATTATCAGAAAATACAACAAGCTTTTGAACAATATGTAAAGGAACAAAGAAGTCTACAAATACAACAGTATGAAAATATGGCATTATTGCAAAGGAGAACAGAGGAATTATCCCATCGAGCAGCGAAAACTACAGATACTACTATGATTTTACTTTGTATTATTTTTGGATTAGAAATAGGTAATGTTTTTGGAGGTATTGGCTTATTAGTAACTGCTGGAGTCATTATCAGTGCAGTAATGTTTCATCCAAAATGGAAAATGAAAGTAATATCTTTTGTAAAAACGAAACTATTGCCAGAAAAATAAGATACTTAAAGGAAATGAAACGATAGAGAGTGTGAAAAAATAATGGTGGATGAGACTATATATGCTTCTCTTGGAAAATTAACAGAAGAGATGTATTTATCTTTAGCTAAAACACAAAGTTCCCAAATGCAAGACCAATTAGTTGCATACCATTCTTTTGCAGAGAAAAAAATAGCAGAAATCATTAAAGAAATGGGTGAATGTTGTGCAGGAGAAATGATGAATGAATATAAAAAGAAATTACAGATTCTTCATGATGATTTTTGCTATATGAAAAATGATATTAATAATAAATATAAAATATATTTACGTGGGTGTGGGAAGGCTGGAAAATCTACATTGCTTAATGCATTGCTTTCTTTGGATGAGTCTATTGGAAGTCGAATGGGAAGACTTCCGATGACTTTTATTGTAGATATGTATACGGAAGAATTATCAACACAAGAAGCGGAAGTAAGGACAATAGAAGCAGATGGGAATGGTAAGTATACAAAAATGGACCGTGCAAAAGCAATACAAATGGAAGATGAGGAAGAACGTTTATTTTCTTTGTCTAAGGAAAAGTGTAGAGTTGAAATTGAAAAAAAATGTAAGAAAGTATTTTTACAACAAGAGAGAGAAGATATTGAAAGGGATATATATCAAAAAGGTTTGTTAAAGACGAGTATTCGAGAGATTAAGTGGGGTATAGGAAAAAATAATTTTTTTCGTAATTGTGTATTAATTGATACTCCAGGTTTAAGTCAAGAATTAAGATTTACAAATGTAATAGAAGATGTTAAAAATTATGAAGTAGATGGTATCATTTGGGTAATAAGTTCCGAATCGTTAGCAAAACAAGAGGTAATAGATGCATATAAGGAAGAAATGAAAGAAATGCAAGCGATTTATGAGGGAAGGAAAATTATTGCGGTAATCAATATGTATGGTTCTGGAGAAGACTATACTTATGGTAGTCGTATGTGGAACAGAATAGAAAAGCGAGCGAAAAAAATATATTGTGATACTTATGGGTTTGATAAGTTGATTTGTGTGAATGCGAAGCTTGCATATGATGGTAATATAAAAGGGAATGAAGAAGATATACAAAAGAGTAATATTTCTGAACTTAGAAAGATAATCAATGAGATGTTTGTGGAAAGAAGTACAGAAACGTATCATTATGATAAATTAAATAAAATAGATTCTTTTTTAACAAATTTATATAAAGAAACAAAACAAATGGAAATAGAGCTTAGGAAAAAACAAAAAGATTATGAGGATAAAGAGAATAAAATTAAAAATCAAGAAATTGCTTGTGAGAATCTTGTAAAGGAGGATAGAGAAAAGATTTTAAGAAAACATTTTATTGAAATTAGAGGGAAAATTAATAGAGATAGTGAGATAGTACAAAATTTAGGACAGTGGAGCGAAGCAGCGGTTAATACCTATCTTGCAAATGAAATAGTAAATACAGAGGAATTACGAAAGAATTTAAATGAAATGTTACAAAATAGTAGTTCAAAAGTTTATAGTCGATTCCAAGAACAGCAAATACATAGTATTATAAGTGGATTTAAGACCGAACAGTATGCATTACAATATTTTGAAAAATCGAATACAAGTCTTGTACTTAACACAGAGGAAGAAAAGAAGCCAGAGCCGATGTATAAAATAAATGGTTGGGATATCACAAGAAATATTATAACCAACATTTTTGGAAAGAATATAGCGACAAGGTTTATCAGTGGGATATTAGAAGGGTTTAGAAATGCAATAAAGTCTCCACAGGATAGACTATATGAGTCTATTAAGGAGAGTTTAGAGAAGTGGGCACAACAGTGGAATTTATCAGAGACTATTACGAATTATGCTAAGTTATGTAGGAAAACATTAGACAAGTCTATGGAACAAACTTGTTGTTGTTATGATGATATAGAGTTATTGTTACTTCAATTAAGTAAGTTTAATAGCGAAAAGCCACAGATGGAATGGGAAAAAGTTGGTTTGGAGGAATTGTTAGGAGGGTGTTTAGAATGAAAATGTTTGATTTACAAAAATCACCAATAAGACAAAATATTAATAGTTTAAAAGAAAATCAGTTATCTGTATTTGAGGATGGAAATTTTGAAAGAGAAGGAGAACACTTACACTATGTAGGTATTCAGGTTCGGACCATATTAAAGGATATTGAAAATATGATGGGAACGATGCAAAATCATGCGAATGATACGATACGAATTGCTGTTATGGGAGAAGTAAAGGCAGGAAAATCTACTTTTATCAATGCGTTAGCAGGAAAGAAAGTAGCATATACAGACATTCTTGAAGCTACAGCAATTGTATCAGAAATTACGTTTGCAGAAGAAGAGTATGTACATTTACTTGATGCGAAAGGTCAGATAGTGAAAGATTTTTCTATGGAGGAAATGTTAGAGTGGATGGAGGAGATGGTAGATGAGGAAGCGGATTTTTCAGAGTATGAAAAGATGGATATTGGTATAACTGCAGAATCTTTAAAAGAAGTGATATTGGTAGATACTCCGGGATTACTTTCTATTACATCTCAAAATCATGATATAACAAATAAATATGTTGCAGAAACAGATTATATTATTTGGGTAATCAATAGTCATAATTTAGGCTCAAAAGCAGTGAATGATTATATTGATAAAATAAAACTTTCTGGAAAACCAATGATTGGAATTATCAATAAGGTTGATTCTATGGAAGAGCAGAAAGAAATAGAAGAATATATTTTTAAAGAGTATGGAGCTATTTTCGAGGATATTTTCTTTGTTTCTTCAAAAAAGGCATGGGATTTACTGCAATTAGGTGAAGAAGATTGGAAAGAGCAGACAGGGTTTGAAGGTATTTTAGATTGTATAGAAGAACTTGCAGAGGATAAGGAGCATAGTACAACGCAAACACAATATTATCAACTTCAAAGAGAACGAGAAGTACATATGAAAATGCGTGAGAGAATACGAAAAAGAAAAGAGTATTATGATAATGAAATAGCAACATTTTCTTATGTTAATACAGAATTGAAAAAAAGTATACGTCAAGAGATAAAACGTTGGTGTAAGGATGAATTTTTTATAACAGAGAGAGAAAAGTTACTTCATGCAAGTAATGAGAGATTTCCTGAATTATTTTCAAAATATAGCGATTCTTTATATTTGACTGATATTATCGAGAAAAAGTATAATGAGATAACTTCATTTATTTATCAAAAATGGAATATTGTGATGGAGTCATTGTCTATAACTTCATCACAAGTTACTGTAGATTTTACATATGATAAAACGATTACGTTAGAACAGGAAAAAGTAGAAAACAGTTTGTCAGATGTAGATTTTGATAAAAAAATAAAAAGTGTATTAGTGAAAGGAATTGCATTTGCAGGATATTGGGCGTGGCTCGGACCAGCGGCAGAAGTAGCAACTTTTGTAGGTTCTTTGATTCCTTGTACTATGCCGTTTGTGATTGCAGGAACAGTTTTTGATGTAGTCAAGAAAAATAGTGCGGATACTCGAGCTGTTATGGAAAATACAAAAAAGAAACAGGAAGCGGTGGAGGATTTGTATAAAGAAGTGCTAAAGCTTATGCTTAAAGAGAGTGATAAGATGGAAAAAGAATTATTTGCTTGTACAGACCATTATTATAAAGACAAATGTGAGGAATATAAAGAAAAGACAAAACAATTTCATTTTGATTTTACTGATATTGCATTTAGTAAATTTATGGTAGCATTAGATACCTATATAACTAAGCTAGATGCAGCAATAGGAACATTAGGTGAAGATAAGTTGCCTGAACCGCCAAAGGCTAGCAATTTAGAATAGAAGAGTAAGGAGATAGAAATTGAATTATATTATATTGAATGAACAGGTAAGTCAGACAATTCAAGATTCTTATCAGCATTTTGTTGAAAAATATGGCTATATAGGTAATTTAGATAGTTATATGGATGACCTTTTTTCTTTTGATGGACAGTATAAGCTTTTTCAAAGGTGTTTTGAAGGGAAAGAGTATCAGTTAATAGGTAAAAATTGTAGATTATTTATAGAAGTTGAGAAAAAACATAAAGATTGGTTTTATGCCAAAAGAATTGTTTTTTTTGAATCGAATACAGAATATACTTGTTTTGGATGAATTATCAAATTTTTATCTAGAAGATGCAACGGTGTGTGTTCAAATAGAATTTCATAATAGATTTGAATTTCTTGGAAGGATATCTGATGTCCGAATACAAAAGAAAGAAATTGATATACCTTGTGAAGACCTTATATTGATAAGAAAGTATAAGGAAAATCAAATGGGTAAAATAGTGAAATGCAGAGTCATTGATTTTGGAATTAAGGCAAGATTAAATCGACAAAATGCTGCTATGAAAAAGCTGTTTCTTGATGAATCTGCGAATAGTCATATGAAAGACATTATTTCAGGAGAGTTTGATTGGAAAACGCCAAAGAAAGAAGAAGTTTTAATAGAAGATACAATAGGATTGTTTGGTTCTAATATTAGGCAAAAAGAGGCTTATGTAGGTGCGATAAATGCACCAGATATTTTTATGATTCAAGGACCACCAGGAACAGGAAAAACAACGATTATAACAGAATTAGTACGATATGCGATTGGAAAAGGACAAAAAGTATTGGTATCTTCCGAAACAAATATTGCTGTAGATAATGTACTTGAAAGAATTCGTCATACAGAGAATGTAATTCCTGTAAGGCTTGGGCGAAAAGAACGAATAGAAGAATGTGGAAGACAATATATGCCAGAGGAAATTGGCGATACAATTCTTCAAAAGATAAAAGAAGAAAATGAATTTTTGAACCAAAATGGTGTAAATCAAGAAGTTTTAATAGAGAAATGTCAGAAATCATGGTATCAAAAGGAATTATTGATTTCTAAAGAAATAGAACGATTAACATCTTCGCTCAATGTTGTATTTGATTATAAAAAACTGTTGGAAAAAATTCAGAAATTTGAAAATTTAGTTTTAGAAATCAATGAACAACATGAATGGATTCAAAAGGAAAAGGAAACTTATTTTTTAGAAAAAAAGAAGTTATTACAATTAGAAGAGCAGAAAGCGAATATCGAAGAACAAATAGCACTTCTTAGTGATAATAGTATGTCTTCTGGTTTTAGGAAAGATAAAAAAGAATCATATAATAAAAGACAAGCTTTATTGTTACAATTGCAAGAAATATTGTTACAAATAGAACATTGTAATAATGTTTTGTCAAGGAATAGATATGAAGTTTTAACAGCCTCTTATAAAAGAAAAGTTCGTAGATATGAAAAAGCAAAAACAGAATTGGAAAATATTGTATATCCAAGTAATTCTATTATAGCAAAAGTGCATCAAATGAAGGGAATCTTGGAAGATATTGTAACATTAGAACATCAAATAGAAAAACTTCGAGTGGCAAGGGAAGAAGAAATTAAGGCGATTCGTGTTGATTGCGAGAGAAAAGAAGACTTATGGAGGATGACGAAAGATATTCGAGAACAATGGATGGAAGCGATAGAAGACCATACAGTAAAAGAAGATATTGAGAGAATTTATATGAAGCGTACTAATGTAGTTTTTTCTACTTGTACAGGAATTGCAGCATCAGATAATGGCTCTTTTGCTGATATGGAGTATGATTATGTGATAATTGACGAGGCAGCAAAATGTAATATGTTGGATTTGCTGATACCAGTGACGATGGGCAAAAAGGTTATTTTGGTAGGTGACCATAAGCAGTTGTATCCTATGATAGAAACGGAAGGGATAACGGATGAAATTACAGAGGAACAGATAAGAGAACTTAAAGAGCATATTTTGTTTCGATGGCTTTATGAGGAAAATATTCCTTCAGAATATAAGATAATGTTGAATCGACAATATCGTATGGAACGAACGATTTCAAATTTTGTCTCAGATAGATTTTATGGAGGAAATTTGATATGTGATAAAGACAAAGAAAATCCTTTTTCTATGATATGGATTGATTGTGAGGATTCAAAGGAAGTGTGTACAAATCCCTCCTTTCAAAATCCAAAAGAAGCGAATGTTATTATTCTTCTTTTAAACCGTTTAGATAAAGAATATAAAAAAGGGACAGCGGTTGGAATTATTTGTACTTATAAAGCACAGGCTAATTATATTAGAAATTTAATGAAGGATATGTCATGGAATAATATTGAAGTGGAATGTAGTACCGTAGATGCTTTTCAAGGAAAAGAAAAACATACGATTATTTTTAATATCGTTCGTAGTAAAGAATTGAATGAATTTGTGAAAGATGAGAATCGAGTGAATGTTGCTATTTCAAGAACACAGGAGTTTTTGTTTATTGTAGGAAATGCAGAGTTAATGAAGCGAAAGAACGCAGGTATTCTGAAGGAACTTTACGAATATGTGAGAAAAAATGGAAATTTGTATAATAGTAATTATGTGAGGTAACAAATGAAGAATACAAATATTAATGTGGAAAAATATGAAAAGATACATTGTGAAACAGGGTACAAACTTGCTACTGTGGCAGAAGTATTTGTGCCTTGGTTTCATTGTACTTTAAAATGTAAATGTGAAAAAGAATATTCTATGTCAGAAATTGATAAATTTGTTTGTATGTGCGTAGACAGAGGAGTTAATACAGCAAAAGATATTAGTTTTGTGCTTTCTTTAGATAAAGAAATAACGAGTGGCGAAATAGAACGATTAGTTTTAGGTGGAATTTTGTCATTACAAGGGGAAATTCTTGCGTTTACAAAATTTGGAAAAGAATGTTTTTTAAAAAAATCTCGTATTGATAAGGAAATAAAAGAATTTTCTGTTTTTATGAATGCAGTTACTGGAGAATGGATGATTGAGGAAGAAAATTTTATATCAGAAAAGATGCTTGCGGAAACAGGAATTAGAATTTCTCCAATAAAAGCAGTAGGAAAACAAGAGATAGAAAATAATAATAATATTTTAAAAAAACTTGAGATAGAATATGAAACGAATATTCTTCAAGTAAAATTACTAGATTATAAAGTGATTGTATATCAAAAAGAAACTATATTGTTTTATGAGAATGATATAGGGAAAATTTTGTTTGAGATTTTTGATGAAGAGAAAGAGGAATTGGACCTTAATGTATCTTCTGCACTTAGAAAGAGGTATGAGAAAAGGGAAATTCTTGAATTAATGCAAGCAGAAAAACATATAGAATCTGCTAAAACAACACTTTTAGAATTATTAAAAGAGGAACATCCCGCAACAAATTTAAAACCTTTAAAAAGCAATTTACGATATATGAGAAATCAAGAAATAAGAGAATTGTTTTTAAAAAAGCTTGATGAGGTAGAACAGCATATTTTTATTATTTCTCCATGGATTACAGATTTTGTAGTAGATGAGGGAATGGTAGAGAAATTTGAAACGATATTAAAACGTGGAGTGAAAGTGGATATAGGGTATGGATATGCTTCCCTAGAAAAAATGAAATGGAAAATTCAAAAGTATGAAAAGAAAGTTTATACAGAAAAAGAAAAAAGCAAAATAGAAGAACAAAAAGAGTATGATAGAGAGTATCAATCATGGAATATGTCGTTAATGTTGAAAGAAAGGTTGAAAGATTACGAAAATTTTCATATTTTTTATGTTTTAGAAGGGACTCATGAAAAAATATTTTGTTATGATGATACGTATATTTTTATTGGAAGTTTAAATCTTTTATCATATGATGGTGGTGAACAAGAGAATTATTCTGGTTTTCAATTTAGATATGAAGGAGGAGTATTAATTGAAGATAATCTGTTTGCATTGGAAGTGATGCAGGATTTTAAAACATCTATGGTGTCTCTTTAAATAAAAAAAGGTAAATAGTAACAAAAAATTTAGAAATAGTAAAGAAATTCTTGACAGATTTTTAATAATAGGATAGAATAAAAGAGAATTTAAGGGAGTAGTCGGCACGAAAGTGTGATAACGCCAACAACCCAGAACAGATTGTTCATGGCTTTATCTGAAATGACGAGACTTATCTGTTTAGTGCAGGTAAGTCTTTTTTTTAACCGAATCAAATAAGTTTCTCATTTCACAAGCGTAGAAGATTTCGTGTCATATTCCTAGCATTTCGGTGTATAAAAGCCGAAGAAGAAACTATACTATAATTATATTCGTTTGTAGGAACGAGGGAACGGAGGAAAAATGAATATTTGGGTGGCAGTTGTTTTATTTGTTCTTGGAATCATCCTTGTAATGAAGGGTGGCGATATTTTCGTGGATGCAGCTAGCTGGATTGCAAAAGCAGCAGGAATTCCAACATTTATTATTGGTGCAACAATTGTAAGTATTGCAACGACAATGCCAGAGTTAATTACATCTGTAATTGCAGCATCAAATGGTCAAAATGATATGGCAATTGGAAATGCAGTAGGTTCTGTAATTGCAAATACTGGTTTAATTTTAGCAATGTCTTTAATTTTTATGTCTATTTCTATTGTAAGAAAAGATTATATAAAACAGTGTGTTATTTTAGTAGCTTGTTCTGCGTTATTATGGATTGGTTCTTTAAGCGGTTCTTTAGCACCTTGGGCAAGTGTGATTTTACTTTGTATTTTTGTTGGTTTTATGGCAATGAATGTAGTAAATGCTAAAAATCAGAAACAGGAAGTAGAAACAAAGGAAAAAATAGAGAAGAAAGATGTTAGCAAAAATATTCTTTTCTTTATCCTTGGTGCAGCTGGAATTGTTGTTGGTTCTACGTTCCTTGTAGATGGTGGTACTGCCATTGCAGAATTTTTAAAAGTGCCAGAACGTATTATTGCTGTAACGATGGTAGCAATTGGTACATCTCTTCCAGAACTTGTTACTACCCTTACTGCGATTCGTAAAAAGGAGTCCAGTCTTTCTATTGGTAACATTATTGGTGCAAATATTATTGACCTTTCTATGATTTTACCAATTTGTTCGATAGTTTCAGGACAGGCACTTCCAATTGAAGGAAAATGTTTAACTGTAGACCTTCCAGCTTGTTTGGCTATTATTGGAATTGCATTGATTCCTTTGTTAGTACGTCAAAAAAGTAGTAAGGCACAAGGACTTATTGTATTAGCTTCTTATTTAGTATATTTATTTATAACAATTATTTAACTGAATTAAATAAGTCACACACGGGGATGCGTAAAGCATGAAGTGATGAAAACCGCAACATAATATTCGTTGCGGTTTCTTTTTTTTTGTGGTAGACTATAAGATAAGTAGAATTTTATATTGAAAAACAGGAGAAAAAAATGAAACGTGTGAAAAAATTTAAAATGACAACGACTAGAATTATTGTTCTTGGTTTTCTTGTAGGGATTTTGTTAGGTTCCTTTTTATTATGGTTACCAGTCTCTTCAAAAAATGGAGAAAGCATTTCTTATATAGATGCATTATTTGTTGCAACAACTTCTCTTTGCGTAACAGGATTATCCCCTGTAGTAACAGCAGACCAATGGAGTTATTTTGGTCAAGTGGTCATTCTTTTTTTAGTGCAGTTTGGTGGACTTGGTGTAGTAACATTTACAACAACAGTATTGTTATTGTTAGGAAAAAGAATTACATTATCAGAGCGTATGTTAATTCAGGAAGCCTACAATTTAGATTCAATTTCAGGGGTGGTAAAACTAACTATCCGAATTATTAAAGGAACACTTTTGGTAGAGGCGGGGGGGGCTTTGTTATATAGTTTTGTATTTATACCAGAGTATGGAGTATTAGAAGGAATTTGGAAATCTATTTTTCATTCCGTTTCTGCGTTTTGTAATGCAGGACTAGATACGGTAGGTTCTTTGGGATTTATTGCGTATCAAACAAATGTGATGATAAATATTGTAACCATGTTGTTGATTATTTTTGGAGGAATTGGTTTTCCCGTTTGGTGGGATGTGTTGCGAGTAGGAAAAGAAGTGATTCAAAAAGAAATTTTACTTCGAGATGCTTTTCGTAAAATGATGCTTCATACAAAAATTGTATTGGCAGTTACAGCAACTTTAATTTTTGGTGGGGCGATTCTTATTTTTCTTTTTGAATATACGAATCCTGCAACGATAGGAAATTTATCCTTTGGTAATAAGATAATGGCTTCTCTGTTTGAGTCTGTGACTTTGCGTACGGCAGGATTTCAAACAATACCACAAGAGGGATTAACAGAAGCATCGAGTCTTTTAGCATTATTAATTATGTTTATTGGTGGTTCTCCTTCTGGTACTGCTGGTGGTGTAAAAACAGTCACAATGATGATTTTAATTTTGTCAATGATGGCAGCGGTACGAGGCGATAATGAAGTAACAGCATTTCATAGAAAAATTACAGATAACTATGTTCGTCGTGCAGTTGCTGTCATTGTAGTTAGTGTAGTAGCTTTGTTAGTTGTTTGTATGGCATTGTCAATTACAGAAAATGCAGAATTTTTAGATGTTTTATTTGAAAGTATGTCAGCAATAGCAACGGTAGGATTAACTAGAGGAATTACAAGTACGCTTACAGTAGCAGGAAAATTGATTATTATTTTTGCAATGTACCTTGGTCGTCTTGGACCAATTACAATGGCGTTAGCATTTAATGCAAAACATTATGAAGGAAAAAAGACGATGGCAGAGGGTAAAGTAATTATTGGATAGGAAAGGAAAGAAAGATGTCAAGAAAAAGGAAAGAATTTGTAGTATTTGGTCTTGGAAAATTTGGATTAAGCGTGGCAAAAGCATTGGCTGATAATGGATGTCAAGTGATGGCAGTAGATTCTGACCCAGATAAAGTAGCTTTAATTGCAGATGATGTAACTTATGCTGTTTGTACTGATGTAACAGATACAGAAGCAATTCAATCATTGGGAATTCGTAACTTTGATGGAGCAATTGTAGCAATTGGTGAAAATTTAGAAGCAAGTGTGATGGTAACTATTTTATCAAAGGAAATAGGAATTCCATATGTGCTTGCAAAAGCTTTGACAGAATTGCAAGCAAAAGTATTAAAAAAAGTAGGAGCAGATATGATTATTTTTCCAGAAAAGGAAACAGGGATTCGAGTTGCTCATAATTTAGTACATGGAAATTTCTTTGATGCGATTGAATTGTCTACAGAATATAGTATGATGGATTTTGAAGCACCTGATGATTGGGTGGGAAAAAATTTAAGAGAGTTAAATTTACGTGCGAAAAAGAAAATAAATGTCATTGGTATCAAAAGAAGAGATAAATTAGAAATTACTCCAGAACCCGACGAGCCTTTGCAGAAACATGATATTCTAATTATTATTGGAAAAAATCAAGCTCTTTCTAAATTAACAGGGGGTAGTCAGGCATGATTACTAGTACATCCAATGTTCAAATGAAACAAATTGTGTCATTATTAAAAAAAGCAAAGGAAAGAAAAATACAACAAGCATTTGTCATAGAAGGTAAAAAAATGTTTGAGGAAATTTGTGAACAAAAAGAACGAGTGAGAAAGGCGTATTTTTCTGAAAGTTACTGGAAGGAAACGTATGAAAATCAAACGTTACCTGTAGTTCCTTATGAAATTGTGGCAGATTCTGTATTTGATGCTATAGCAGAAACAGTAACACCGCAAGGAGTACTTGCGATTGTAGAAATGCCACAATATTCCTTAGAACAAATGGTAAAAAATGCAGGAACGCTTGTATTATTGGAAGATTTAAGAGACCCCGGAAACTTAGGAACCATTTTGCGAACCGCAGAAGCCGCAGGAGTAGCAGGGGTTATTTTAAGTAAGGAGTCCGTAGATATTTATAATCCAAAAGTGATTCGTTCCACGATGGGAGCAGTTTATCGAGTACCATTTATCTATGTAGAAGATTTTAAAGGACTTCTTTTAGAATTGAAAGAACAAAAGGTTCGATTGCTTGCAGCACATTTGCAAGGAACAAAGACACTGGATAAAGCAGATTATAGTGGCAAAGTGGGAATCTTAATAGGAAATGAAGCAAATGGTCTTTCGGATGAAGTTGCATCCTTAGCAGAAGAAAAAGTAATTATTCCAATGGCAGGTAATGTGGAATCATTGAATGCAGCAGTGGCAGCAGCACTTTTGATGTATGAAGCGTTTCGGAATCAAAAATGGTAAGTTAAGAAGTAGAGTGACAGAATGTGTCGGATTCTGTCACTCTATTTTTTTAATTTCCTCTCTTGGTTTGACAAACTTTTTACGAAAATTCTTATATTATGAAGTAGAAAAAATAAAGAAAAGGAAGGTGTAAAGGAAAATGGGACAAGCGTTGTATTATATCACGCTAGGTTGTTGTGTGACAGGTTGTACATTGCGAATTATATTAGCGGGATATTATCTAGGGCTTTTGAATGCCATGAAGAACATGAAGACAACGAAAAGCAAATGGATGGCGAAGATGAAGGAAAAATTTATCCTACGTTATCAAGCAATGTTGGGAGTACAAAACGTGGAAACTTTTGTAGGTCGATTTTTAGCAGAGGGAAAATTACTTGGGATTTCTTTGTCTACATGGAATGGAATTCATTTACAGATGATAAGTCTTTGTCTATTGCTTGGTGCGATGGAAGCATTTCATCTTTGTGTAGAAATGGCACAGACACAAGAAGTAATGATGGCAATGTTTCAAGGACTTTGGACAAGTGTACTGCTTCTTTTAGTCGATGGGTTTTGTATGATATCAGGAAAAGTAAATGCTTTGCGGGACGGTATGTGTGATTACTTGGAAAACTATTTAAAAGTATGTTTAGAACATGACTATGCAGTATGGGGAAAAAATACAGAGGAACTAAGACAAACAAAACAAGTATTAGATGCTCAAATGCAAATTGTGGATGAGAAAAATTATAAAAGAGAGAAAAAAACTGTTAAAAAACAACAGCAACAACCACAAAGGAGAGTGGAACGAGATGTTGTTATGTTAAAGAAAGAAGTAGCAGAACGTAGAAAGAAAACAGCAGAGGCGGCAGTTGCAGCTACAGCAGAACCAGAAAAAGTTTCAGTTTCAGGAAGTAGTCAAGTGGAAGAATTATTAAGGGAGTTGAGTTTAGAGCTTTAGTACATAATGTCATAGATAAAAATTTTCATTTTTAAGAAAGCCAATCTTGGTAATATCTGTTAGAACACGCTCTTGCTCGGGACGAGATGGAACAGTACTAGGCTTAAAAAGGGGATGTTTTGCATAGATACTACCAAGATTCGACTTCTTTGAAATTCTATAATCTTTTATTATAATATACATTTGATAATTTTTTCAAAAAAACTTATTGAATTACATGGTGACACTGTATTCTTCACAAATGCAATCATATAAGACATCTCGGAAATGTTCTATATGTAAGTCAAATTGATTAAATTTTTCTACTAATTTTTCTACAAAATTCAAATTAACAGATACATTGGGAACTTCATCTAATTTAATTCTATTTCCCGCATGAAAAGTAACTGCTTGAATTCCATAGACTGTACAAGGAGAATTCTCATGTTCAGATGTTGATTCTGTAATTTCAAATACTATTTTGTTCATAATTTTTTTCCGCCTTCTTTTTTATTATTTGTATAGTGAAACGAATATTATTCGCTTTGCTATTTATTTCATCTTAAAAGTTCTACTGTGTTTGTGACATCACACATAACATTATTACAAAATTTACATAGAGTACCACTAATAGGACAGGTAATTACATTCTCTTTTTCATATGATGGAGCAATGGATTGTTTATTTATGTTGGACAAAACATAATCATATAGCAAAATTAAAAATGCTGCATTGCTTAATCGTTTGTTTGTATTCTCTTTACCAAATATTTCAATGATGAGGTCAGGATTTTTGTCTTGTTTCCAAATAAGTTCGATGACTTTACGAATATTTTTTTCGATACATTTATCAGAAGTATTATATTGCTTTGCAATGTCTACATATAAAATTTTTGTGATTGGTAAAAAATTAGTTTCATGCTCATGAATGAATTCAATACTCGAAAGAATATAATGATATCCTTTGTATGTTTTGCAAGCTCCTAGCTGATTTAAAATATTCATAGTTTTTGCTCTATATATCATCTGTCTAATTCTCCAATACATATAAAATTTCTCTAAAGATTACTTATATGTTAAGATAATATGAAGAAAATTACAAACTTTTCCTTTCGACTTTTATCGACCTTTTTAAATAATAAAAAATAGAAATAGCATTGGTATTATGAAAAAGATACCAATGCTATTTCTATTTTATAGTGTGTGCCAAGCATGGCACTAATCTTGCTAGTGAAAGTCTAGCCACGGGTA
>CALAEX010000017.1 GCA_937891165.1 uncultured Lachnospiraceae bacterium
TGATAAGTACTCCTTTTCTTTCTTAACATCATTATATCCTATAGGTCACTCTTGTCTCTAGTAGATATGGAGATTACTCTCCATACCCCTACACAAAACCGTACGTGCCCTATTAAGGCATACGGCTTTTCACTTTATATTCATACTTACCTGTAAAACAAGCTTACCTTGATACTTGGTTCTATTAGCGGAAATGTTCTAAGCAATCCTTTATTAAATACTTCCCATGTATAGCTACGTTTCTGACTTCTACGATTTAACCACTTAAATAACAGTTTTTTTGTAATACTCTGGAATACTTTCACTTCCCTTGTATTATCTGTTACTCCATAGTATTGATAATGTCCTCGTAACTTTGCATTGATAGTCTTAAATATCCACTCCAATGGCATCATTCGGTGCTTCTTTATCCAATCTTTCATTCCTTTTATCTTACTACGTAGCTTCTTCTTACTCGTTTTCACTCTACAACGGAAAAATTGCTTCTTTCCGTCCATTCCACAATAAAACGTAAAGCCAAGAAAGTCAAAGGTATCTGGTTTTTCCTCTCCCCGTCGTTCCTTGTTTTGCTTGGCAAACCTCCCAAACTCTATTATTTTCGTCTTTTCTTCCGCCAGTTCCAAACTATACTTTGCAAAACGTTCCTCCAATTTCTCTCGAAATACTCTTGCTTCATATTCATTCTGAAAGCAACACACAAAATCATCACAGTAGCGAATCAGATAACATTCCCCTTTACACTGTCTCTTCACAATCACTTCAAACCAGTTATCCAATACGTAATGTAAATATATATTTGCCAGTATTGGACTTGCTCCGTTACCCTGTGGTGTGCCTCGTTCACTATTGAGATATTTTCCGTTTTCCATGATTCCTGCTTTCAGAAATTTCTCTACCACCTCAAGAAATCTCTTGTCCGCTATATCATGTCTTAACATCTTCATTAGCCATTCATGGTCTACGTTATCAAAGAATCCTCTAATATCCGCTTCCACCACATAATTCGTTCTACGATATTGTATCATCTCTATGATTTCCCTGATTGCCTGATGGCAGTTTCGATTTGGTCTGAATCCAAAGCTTTCCTCATAGAACTTTGGCTCATAAATCTGTTCCAGTATCTGTGCGAGTGCATTCTCCACCAGTTTATCCTCATAACTGGATATACCTAGTGGTCTCATTTTGCCTTTTGTCTCTTTTGGAATATAAACTCTTCTTGTAGGATTTGGATGGTAACTTCCATTTTTCATTCTTTTTACTAAATTCTCAAGGTTTTCCTCTAAGTTCTGCTCGTATTCCTCTTTTGTCACTTTATCTATTCCACTTGCCTTATTCTTATCCATAGTTTTATGAATTGCTCTAAGGCTATTGACATTGATATAGGACGCAAGATTCTGAACTTTTCTGTCGGTTACATTTGCTTTTGCAATGTTGTATTGTATTCCAAGCAACTCATTTACCATGATATCAGCTCTCCTTTGTCTGCATGATTCCGATTTACTTGAAGCTATAAAGTGTACGCCCCTTCCCTCCATTGTGATTAGCAACTTCTACAGTACTATGAGCGTATCGGACTTCCTGTTATCCATTTGAATTTCTATCGCATTTCTTTGGTTTGATTTCCATACCTCTAATGAGGAGATAACAGGACCTCAGCTGTTCTGTATTGTATATTTATCATCAACCTCGCCAAGTTCTCAGACTGGGGGATGCCTCTGTATCCTCGCCATATTGGTTACATAGATATTGTCTGCTGTGGTTATAAGCACATCGACCATTTCCAACCTCATAATAATTTCCCAGCTCCATCACTTCACTTTCATTTCGGCTCTGTTGCTCCCTGTCCTACGCTTAAGTCTGACGTTACCGCTTCGACTCCAAGGACTCGGTACAGGCAGTTGGCTAGACCTTCCCTGATAGGATTTTCCTGCTATATACAATCAGCTTACAAAAGCAAGTAGAGTTTCCTCCACTCGCTAGAGGAAATCAGCTACGCTGATTTCTCAGCTCGCACTACAACTTTATTATACCACAACAGTAGTAGGTCTGGGTGTCGTAGACGAAGCCGCCCGGCAGCAGACAGAAGATGCGGATGCCCGTACCGGAGGGACTGACCTCGATGTAGGTCGTGCCGAAGAGGTCTACGATTTCCTGTGCCCACGGGAGCAACTTGCCGTCCTCGATGCAGTTGTCGAGGTCGATGCCCACGATGCTGCCGTGGACACGGATACCGATTCCCTCATAGCCTGTTGCGGATGCCGCAGTCTCAAAGGCTGTGAAAGTGACAGGGATTTTCACATTGGCTTTGCACTTTGTGCCCGGTGTGTAGGGCACCTTGGTTTTGTCACCGTCCCGCAGTTCGTACTGCCAACAGCAGAACTGGCCGTTGTCCTTGAGGAACTGCGGTATTTTTTCAAATTGAACTTGCACTGTGTGTGCCTCCTTTCGATTTTGTGTTACCCCTTACAGTTGGCACTTGGTCAGCAAGGAGCCGTTTTGACGAAGGTTGAAGAAATTTCTCCTTACACTCTGTAATGGAAACGAGAGTATCGGATTTACGAAGGTT
>CALAEX010000018.1 GCA_937891165.1 uncultured Lachnospiraceae bacterium
AACAAAGGAGAATTTTATGGACTTATTATCATTAGAACAAGAATTAAAACAAAATACATATCCGGGCAGAGGCATTGTCATTGGAAAATCAGAAGATGGCAAGTATGCGGTAACTGCTTATTTTATTATGGGAAGAAGCGAGAACAGCCGTAATCGTATTTTTGTAGAAGATGGAGCTGGTATTCGTACACAGGCATTTGACCCATCCAAACTTAGTGACCCAAGTTTAATTATTTATGCACCAGTACGTGTGCTTGGAAATAAAACAATTGTAACAAATGGTGACCAAACAGATACAATTTATGAGTTAATGGACAAGCAGATGACATTTGAACAGGCACTTCGTACAAGAGAGTTTGAACCAGATGCACCAAACTATACTCCTAGAATTTCTGGTATTATGCATGTAGAAAATGGTTCTTATAACTATGCAATGTCTATTTTAAAGAGCAATCAGGGTGACCCATCTAGCTGTAACCGTTTTACATTTGCTTATACAAATCCAAAGGCAGGCGAAGGCAGATTCATTCATACATACAAGTGTGATGGTAATCCATTACCAAGCTTTGAAGGTGAACCAAAGTTAGTAGCAATCTCTGGTGATATGGATAGTTTTGCAGATATGATTTGGACTAGCTTAAATGAAGAAAACAAAGTTTCTTTATTTGTTCGCTATATTGATATTGCAACAGGGGAAGTAACATCTAAAATTATCAACAAAAACCAATAAGAAGAAATAGGAGAACAAAAGGATGAAAGAATTAGAATTAAAGTACGGTTGTAATCCAAACCAGAAGCCAAGTAAGATTTATATGGAAAATGGCGAACTTCCAATTACAGTATTAAATGGAAAGCCTGGTTACATCAACTTTTTAGATGCATTTAATGGTTGGCAGTTAGTAAAGGAATTAAAGAAGGCAACAGGTCTTCCAGCAGCTACTTCCTTTAAGCATGTTTCTCCAGCAGGTGCAGCAGTTGGTCTTCCACTTACAGAAGTAGAAAAGCAGATTTATTGGGTAGCAGATTTAGGAGAATTAACACCACTTGCAAGTGCTTATGCAAGAGCAAGAGGAGCAGATAGAATGTCTTCGTTTGGTGATTTTATTTCTCTTTCTGATGTATGTGATGTGGCAACAGCAAATTTAATTAAGAGAGAAGTTTCCGATGGTGTTATTGCTCCGGGATATGAGCCAGAAGCATTAGAAATCTTAAAGGCAAAGAAAAAAGGTGGCTACAACGTCATTCAGATTGACCCTGATTATGTTCCAAATCCAATCGAGCATAAAGAAGTATTTGGTATTACATTTGAACAGGGTAGAAATGAACTTGTGATTGATGATGATTTCCTTGGAAATATTGTAACAGAAAATAAAGAACTTCCAGAATCAGCAAAGATTGACTTAATTATTGCTTTAATTACATTAAAATATACACAATCCAATTCTGTTTGTTATGCAAAGGGCGGTCAGGCAATTGGTATTGGTGCAGGTCAGCAGTCTAGAATTCACTGTACTAGATTAGCAGGTCAGAAGGCAGATAACTGGTATCTTCGTCAAGCACCACAAGTATTAAACTTAAAGTTCCTTGATAAGATTGGTCGTGCAGATAGAGATAATGCGATTGATTTATATATTGGTGACGAATATATGGATGTATTAGCAGATGGTGTATGGGAAAAGACATTTGCTGAAAAGCCTCCTGTATTTACAAGAGAAGAAAAGAGAGCATGGTTAGATGGTATGACTGATGTGGCTCTTGGTTCAGATGCATTCTTCCCATTCGGTGACAATATCGAACGTGCTCATAAGAGTGGTGTAAAATATATTGCACAGCCGGGTGGTTCGGTTCGTGATGACAATGTCATTGAAACTTGTAATAAATACAATATGACAATGTGCTTTACAGGACTTCGTTTATTCCATCACTAAGAGGGATTAATAATGATTAGAATAATTGGTTTGTTAATCCTAGTAGTGATTATTCTTCTTTATGGTGGAGTTGTATGTCAAGAGTGGAAGAAGGTGGGCTTAGTTTTTCTTCTTTTGGCAGTATTCAGTTGTTATCTTGGGTGGACAGATTATGCAGAGATTAGAGATGTCAAGGAATATGAAGATGAAGGAGTTTTTTCCTTTACTCCGTATCAAGTACTACCAGAAATGGTGAGTAACTCTGGAAAATTAAAGAAAGAATATAGGGTATATTATAAAACTACAGATGGAAGCGATTACAAGTGGGAACAAAAAGTTAGTTCTCAAAGTGCCGGTGAGCAAAAGGTTTTGGCTGGTGAGGAAATAGAATGGCGAGTGTTATCAATTTCTGCTGATGAAAGTTACATTATGATTTCACCAGAACAGACAGTGGAAAGTTATGTAAATGAATTGCGTCAGACAAGTATAATAATGATGGCAATAGGTGTTATTTATGGCATAGGATATGGAATTGGATTTATTGTATTTGTATTGAAGAAACGAAAACAGAATCGTTTGGGATAATAAAATTCCCCTAATAGACAAATAAATAGTCTGTTAGGGGAATTGCTTTTTCTTTTTATTGTATATAAAAAACGTCCTCTGGCGTGTTTTACTCTTTGCATGGAAAAGATTTTAAATATTAGGTTCTTTTACAAGTTTTTTCTTAGAAGCAATTTGGAAAACAACCATTGTTTCCAAAAAGACAACTAAAAATAGAAGTAAAATCACAACCACTTAAAAATGGTAATAAAAAATTACAAAAACTGTTCATTGGTATCTCCTTTCCGGTAGACAATACGTACCTTTTTTGTTCACTCCTTTGTGACAAACTTAGGATACCATAAGAACTGTAGAAAAACAATGGAATTTGCAGACAACATTGTCAGCAAGTTCCATTAGAAATTAACGGTCTAATTTTTTAGGTTCTGGATATTCGGTACCAAAGGTATCTACCGTTACTTTTGCCATACGCTGTGTTTCCATTGGACGGTCACTCCAATCCGTTGGAACTGTAGCAATCTTATCTACAACTTCAATACCTTCGGTTACTTTACCAAATGCTGCATACTGTCCATCTAAATGTGGAGAAGTTTCATGCATAATAAAGAACTGAGAACCAGCGGAGTCAGGATGCTGTGCTCTTGCCATAGAAATCACACCTTTGGTATGTTTTAAGTTATTCTTTACACCATTGAATGTAAATTCACCAGGAATAGAATAACCAGGACCACCCATACCAGTGCCATCTGGACAACCACCTTGAATCATAAAGCCTTCAATGACTCTGTGGAAAATAAGACCATCATAGTATCCCTTGTTTACAAGAGAGATAAAGTTGTTTACTGTGTTTGGAGCAATTTCAGGATAAAGTTCTACTTTAATTACATCATTGCTTTCCATCTGAATGGTAACAATAGGATTTGCCATAAATATAATCTCCATTTCTTTTCTTTTTTTCTTTCGTAGTGTACCACGATTTTTTCAGCTTGTCTATATCCGTTTCTTGTTTTTTCCTAGAAAGAAATTTGTTAAAAATTATTTATTTATAAACAATGTTGTGTTATTATAAACATATGGCTATTCGGTTATGAGTAAGTAGCAAAGTGAATTACAAATATCCGCTTGACAAAAAATATGGCGTATTTCATACGTTAAAAATATAGTAGGAGGGAACTGTATGGAAACAAGTAAAGTTATTGCAGTAAGAAAAAATAAAACGGTGTATTGTGATGGAGATAAGTGTATTAAAGTATTTGATGTAGGATACTCCAAAGCAGATGTATTGAATGAAGCATTAAATCAAGCTAGAATGGAAGAAACCGGACTGAATATTCCAAAGTTATTAGAAGTAACAGTATATGAAGGCAAATGGGCGATTGTATCTGAGTTTATTAAGGGAAAATCTTTGGCACAGTTAATGGAAGAACATCCAGAGAAAAAGAACGAATATATTGATTTATTGTTAGATTTACAAATTGAAACACAGACAAAAAAGAGTCCATTATTAAATAAATTAAAAGATAAAATGAAACGAGAAATTAGTCGTTCCGATTTAGATGCTACGACTCGTTATGCGTTGCATAGTAGATTAAAGAGTATGCCAAGACATAATAAAATATGTCATGGGGATTTTAACCCTTCCAATATTATAATTACAGAAGATGGTACTCCATATATTTTAGACTGGTCTCATGCAGCACAAGGAAGTGCTACTGCGGATGCGGCTAGAACATATTTATTGTTTTTATTAAGTGGAGATACCGAAGCAGCAAAATACTATATGGATAGTTTTTGTGAAAGAACAAATACAGATAAACAATATGCACAGAAATGGATTCCATTAGTAGCAGTGGCTCAATCAGTCAAAGGAAATGAAGAAGAAAAAGAATTTTTATTAGATTGTGTTTACAATGTAAAATATGAATAATAAGTTTCTCTTGCTTTTATAGAGTAAATGGAAAAACTATAAGAGAAGGAGAAAATTAGTATGCCAAATTGTTTGACTTTAAAAAAATCAAATTGTAAAAATTGTTACAAATGTATTCGGAATTGTCCTGTGAAAGCAATTAAATTTTCTGGGAATCAAGCACATATTATTGGAAACGAGTGTATTTTATGTGGCAAGTGTTTTGTGGTATGTCCACAAAAAGCAAAAGAAATTGTAAATGAAACAGAAAAAGTAAAAGTGTTATTGCAAGGAGATGCTCCTGTGATTGTTAGTCTAGCACCTTCGTTTATTGCAAATTATCCAAAGGTTGGAATTGGTGCAATGAGAATTGCATTAAAAAAATTAGGATTTTTTGATGTGGAAGAAACGGCAATGGGTGCTACTATAGTAAAAAACGAATATGAAAGAATGTTAAAAGAAGAAGCAAGAGATGTGATTATTACTTCTTGTTGTCATTCGATTAACTTGCTAGTTCAAAAGTATTTTCCAACTTGTTTAGAATATTTAGCGGATGTGCTTTCTCCAATGCAAGCACATTGTCAGGATATTAAAAAAAGAATTCCAAATGCAAAAACAGTATTTATCGGACCTTGTGTAGCAAAGAAAGATGAAGCAGAATATTATAGTGGAATAGTAGATGCCGTATTGACTTATGAAGAATTGAGTCGGTGGCTAGAGGAAGAACAAATAGAATTACAACAAGAAATGGATGAAAAACTAGAAAGTCGTGCGAGACTATTTCCAACAACAGGTGGAGTGCTAAAAACGATGACACAAGATGCATCAGAATATACTTATTTTGCAATAGATGGAGTGGAAAATTGTATGAAGGCTCTCAAAGATATTGAGAGTGGTAAAGTAAATAAGTGCTTTATTGAAATGTCTGCTTGTGAAGGCAGTTGTATTAATGGTCCTGTCATGGATAAGCAAGAGAGTGGTTTTGTTAGAGATTATATGGAAGTCATAAATTTTGCTGGTAAAAAAGATTTTGCAGTAGTTCAGCCAACTCCAGTAGCATTAAAAAAGCAGTTTGAACATATTGAACATAAATTGTCTATGCCATCAGAAAGTGAAATTCAGAATGTATTGCGACAAATGGGTAAAACAGATAAGAGTCAGCAGTTAAACTGTGGTTCTTGCGGATACAACACTTGTTTAGAAAAAGCGATTGCTGTTTGTCAAGGGAAAGCCGAGATTTCTATGTGTATGCCATTTTTAAAAGATAAAGCGGAGAGTTTTTCGGACACAATTGTAAAAAATACACCAAATGGTTTGCTTGTTTTAAATGAGAGTTTGGAAATACAGCAAATCAACGAATCGGCAAGAGTAATGATGAATATTCGTTATGCAAAAGATGTCCTAGGAGAACCTGTGATTCGTATTTTAGAGCCAAAACCTTTTTTGGATGTTTTAATGTATGGAAAAGAGGTTCGCAATCAAAGGACTTATTTAGCAGAGTATAAAAAATATATTGAATATACGATAATTCATGATAAAGATTCGCATCTTTTAATTGCAATTATGAGTGATGTGACAATAGAAGAAAAAGAAAGAGAAAAGAAAGAAAATATTACTCGTCAGACGATGGAAGTGGCAGATAAAGTAGTAGAAAAGCAAATGAGAATTGTACAAGAAATTGCCTCGTTACTTGGAGAAACTACAGCAGAAACAAAAATTGCTCTTTCTAAATTAAAGGAGTCGATTGTGAATGAATGATTTGTGTGCAGAGATTGGATATCAAAGTATTAATCATTTTGGAGAAGAATTATGTGGTGACCATGTAGAAATAGTAGAAGAAAATGAAAATTCTACAGTGATTGTATTAGCAGATGGATTAGGAAGTGGTGTAAAAGCGAGCATTTTATCTACCTTGACTTCTAAAATTATTTCTACGATGTTGGCAGCAGGATTACCGATTGAAGAATGTGTAGAAACAATTGCAGCAACGCTTCCTGTTTGTTCGGTTCATGGAGTTGCTTATTCTACTTTTACCATTTTGCATTTGATAAATCATGATATGATAGAAATGATTCAATATGATAATCCACAAGTAATTTTTATTCGGGAGGATAAAAATTATGAATATTCTAAGACAGAATTAAATATTAGTGGAAAAAAAATTTACCGTTCTATCATAAAACTTCAGGATAATGATATTATTGTAGCAATGAGTGATGGTTGTCCTCATGCAGGAGTCGGATCTTCGTATAATTTTAACTGGAAACGGGAGGACATTATTGATTTTCTAGAAGTCTTATCCGTTGGTGGGTATACGGCAAAAAATATGTCTACAGCTTTATTAGAGGAATGTGAGAAATTATATGGATTTGAACCAGCAGATGATGCAACTGCTTGTGTTGTTCGGATTCGGAAGCGAGAGCCAATGAATTTATTCTTTGGACCACCATTTAATCCAGATGATGAAAACCGTATGATGGCATTGTTTTTTTCCAAGGAAGGAAAACATATTGTTTGTGGAGGAACGACTGCTTCGATTGTCGCAAAATATTTAAATAAGCCATTAAAACCAAAACTTCCAATAGAGTCTTCAGATATTCCACCGATTTCCGAAATAGAAGGGGTAGATTTAGTGACAGAAGGTGTCATTACAATGAACCGTGTGGTGGAATATGCCAAAGATTATTTAGGAGAAAATTTGCAGTATGAGCGATGGAGTTTTCAACGAGATGGGGCATCTTTGATTAGTCGGCTTTTATTTGAAGAAGCAACGGATATTAATTTTTATGTTGGAAAAGCAATTAATCCAGCACATCAAAATCCAAATTTGCCAATTAATTTTAATATAAAAATGAACTTAGTAGAAGAATTATCGTCCTGTTTAAAAAAGATGGGAAAACGTATTAAAGTAAATTATTTTTAATTATAAAATATGGAGGAAACTATGAGAAAGTTTGATACAAAAGTACAGTATGTAAAATATAAAGTATTACGTGAAGTAGCAAAACAGGCATGGAATGATACATTATTAGAAAACGTATTAGATATTCCAAAGATGATTGCACCACAAAAAGAATCTTCCACAAGTTGTTGTGTTTATAAAGAAAGAGCGATTCTTGGAGAGCGTGTAAAACTTGCTATGGGTGGGGATGTAGATAATCCAAATATTATTCAAGTGATTGATATTGCTTGTGATGAATGTCCAGCTGCAGGATATGAGGTGACAAATTCTTGTCGTGGTTGTTTGGCACATCATTGTGAAAATGCTTGTAAGCGTGGTGCAATTTGGTATGACCATAACCATGAAGCACATATTGATAAGAGTAAATGTGTAGAGTGTGGTATGTGTGCAAAAGTTTGTCCATATTCTGCAATTGTAAATAGAAAGCGTCCTTGTCAGAATGCTTGTAAAGTAAAGGCAATTAATATTAGTGAAGATAATGTAGCAGCGATTGATAATGAGAAATGTATTCAATGTGGTGCTTGTGTATATCAGTGTCCATTTGGTGCAATTATGGATAAATCTTATATGCTAAATGTAATAGATTTAATTAAAAAGAGTCCTGAACAAAAGACAAAAGTATATGCAATGGTAGCACCAGCAATTGCAAGTCAGTTTTCTTATGCGAAAATTGGTCAGATTGTAGCTGGTTTGAAGAAATTAGGTTTTTATAGTGTTGTAGAAGCAGCTCTTGGTGCAGATATGGTAGCCTTGACAGAATCTCAGGAATTAGTAGAAAAGGGATTTTTAACAAGTTCTTGTTGTCCAGCGTTTGTGAAATATATTAAGACAGCATTCCCTACGTTAGTTCCATATATTTCCCACAATATGTCTCCAATGGGTGCATTAGCAAAATATATCAAAGAAAATGTAGAAAATGCAAAAGTAGTATTTATTGGACCTTGTACTTCGAAAAAAGCAGAAGCTCAGTTAGCAAATGTGAAACCATATGTGGATGCAGTCATTACATTTGAGGAATTACAAGCATTGTTTGATAGTCGTGATATTGAAATTACAGAGCTTGCAGAAGAAAATTTAGATGATGCTTCTTACTTTGGACGTATTTTTGCTCGTATTGGTGGTTTATCGGAAGCAGTAGTACAAGCATTAAAGGAACAGAATTTAGAATTCGATGTAAAAGCAGTGACTTGTGATGGTATTGAAGAGTGCCGTATGGCATTGCTGAAAAAGAGTAAAAATGTACTCGATGCTAATTTTATCGAAGGTATGGCTTGTATTGGTGGCTGTATTGGAGGTGCAGGTTGCTTGACTCACGGAGAAAAGAATAAATTAGCAGTAGATAAATATGGAAAGACAGCAGGTAATAAAACAATTGTAGAATCTGCGAAAAGTTGGGAATAAATTTTAGAAAATAAACAAAAACTACCTTTCAAGATGAAAAGAGAGGTAGTTTTTTTATGGAGCAAAATAAAGACTTTTTTACAATATTAAATGAATATAAACAAGCATTACGAGCAGACGAAAGTTTTGATGTCGTTACTCGTGTATTTATGGTTTCTAATAAAAATGCAGCTATCTTTTTTGTAGATGGTATGATAAAAGATGAGACAATGCAAAAGTTGATGCAAGAGTTTGCAAAAATCAAACCAGAAGATATGCCCAAAAATGAAGTAGAATTTGCGAAATATCAAATTCCTTATGTAGAAGTAGATGTGTTGCAAGATATGACACAAGCAATCAATAGTATACTTTCTGGTGCTCCTTGTTTACTGATTGAAGGATATGCACAGGCAATTTCGATTGATATTCGTACGTATCCGGCAAGAAGCGTACAAGAACCAGAAAAAGATAAAGTGATGCGTGGTTCTAGAGATGGATTTGTAGAAACGCTTGTGTTTAATACTGCCCTAATTCGTCGAAGAATTAGAGACCCAAAATTAACGATGGAATATTGTAATGTAGGAACAGTGTCACATACTGATGTTGTTCTTTGCTATATGGATGACCGAGTAGATAAAAACTATTTAAAAGAAATTAGAAAACGAGTGCAGAGTATTCAAGTAGAATCGTTGACCATGAATCAAGAGAGTTTAGCAGAATGTTTATATGAGAGTTCTTGGTGGAATCCATTTCCAAAGTTTAAGTTTTCGGAACGTCCTGATACGGCAGCTGCTTGTGTGTTAGAAGGAAGTATTGTGATTTTAGTGGATAATTCTCCTGCTGCTATGATTTTACCAACAAGTATTTTTGATATTATTGAGGAAGCCGATGACTATTATTTTCCGCCGATTACAGGAACGTATTTGCGATTGAGCAGGGTGCTTACGAATGTAGTTGCCTTTATTTTAACTCCATTATTTTTATTGTTAATGCAACAACCAGATAGATTGCCAGAGAATTTTGCTTTTATTGCACTAAAAGAGCCAATGAATATACCATTATTGTGGCAATTTTTATTGTTAGAGTTCGCAATTGATGGATTACGATTGGCAGCTTTAAATACGCCAAGTATGTTGAGTTTGCCATTGAGTGTAATTTCTGCATTAGTAATTGGCGAATTTGCCGTATCTTCTGGATGGTTTAATGCAGAACCATTACTTTATATGTCATTTGTTGTGTTGGCAAATTATACACAGGCAAGTTATGAACTAGGCTATGCAATTAAATTTTTGCGAATTATTACATTGATTGCAACTGATTTGCTTGGTATGTGGGGATTTGTAGGAGGAATTCTTTTGTTTGTTTTATGTATTAGTACAAATAAAGCAATCGGAGGAAAAAGTTATATTTATCCATTAGTTCCATTGCACGTAAAAAAATTGATGAAACGATTTTTTAGAATTAGTTTGAATCATGAGAAAAAAATGCAGGGAGGAAATAACAGAGAGTAATTGTTTTTTAGAGAGAATTGTGGTACAATAAAAAAAGTGAAAGAAAACTGACAGTTTTTTTTGTAAGGAGGGTATGTTAGATGTCAACACCACATAATAGTGCAAAAAAGGGTGATATTGCAAAAACAGTGTTAATGCCGGGTGACCCACTTCGTGCAAAGTATATTGCAGAGAAATATTTAGAAGATGTAACTTGTTTTAATACGGTGAGAAATATGTTTGGTTATACAGGGACATATCAAGGCAGAAGAGTTTCGGTTATGGGAGGTGGCATGGGGATGCCTTCTATCGGAATTTATTCGTATGAATTGTTCCATTTTTATGATGTAGACCAAATCATTCGTATTGGCTCTGCGGGCGGTATTTCGGATGATATTAAGTTAAGAGATTTAGTCATTGGTATGGGTGCATCTACGAATTCGAATTATGCAAGTCAGTATAATTTGCCAGGTACAATTGCTCCAATTGCTGATTTTGGTTTACTTCGTAAAGCAGTAGAAATTGCAGAGGGCAAGGGAATTCATGTAGCAGTTGGTAATGTCCTTTCTTCTGATATTTTCTATAATGATGATGCTACTGTAAATGATAAGTGGAAAAAAATGCAAATTCTTTGTGTAGAAATGGAAGCGGCAGCACTTTATTTAAATGCAGCAAGAGCAGGAAAGAAAGCACTTTGTATGTTGACGATTTCTGACCATATTTATACAGGAGAAGCACTTTCCGCAGAAGACAGACAAACTTCTTTCCATGAAATGATGGAAGTTGCCTTAGAGTTAGCATAAAAACTTACAATAAATGTGCATATAAATGGCAGAATGAGGAATTTATGAATAGAGAAGATATTTTTAAAACAGTAGACCATACGTTGCTTACACAAACTGCAACATGGGAAGAGATTCGTCAAATTTGTGAAGATGGAATGGCATATGGAACCGCTTCAGTTTGTATTCCACCTTCTTATGTAAAACAGGCAAAAGAATATGTAGGTGAAAAATTAGCAATTTGTACAGTGATTGGATTTCCAAATGGATATATGACAACAGCTACAAAAGAATTTGAGACAAAAGATGCATTAGCAAATGGTGCAGACGAAATTGATATGGTGATTAATCTTGGATGGGTAAAGGACGGCAGATTTGATTTAGTAGAGCAAGAAATTCGTATCTTAAAAGAAGCTTGTGGTACAAAAATTTTAAAAGTCATTATTGAAACTTGTCTTTTAACCGAAGAAGAAAAGATTAAGATGTGTGAAGTAGTAACAAATTCTGGTGCAGATTTTATTAAGACTTCTACAGGATTTTCTAAAGCAGGTGCAACCTTTGAAGATATTGCTTTATTTGCAAAATATGTAGGTAAAGATGTAAAGATGAAAGCAGCAGGTGGCATTGCTTCGTTTGATGATGCAGAGCAGTTTATCTCACTTGGAGCTTCTAGACTTGGTACCAGCCGAATTGTAAAATTAGCAAAAAACGAACAAGCAGGTGGCTATTAAAATAAAGGGTGAATAAGAATGTTAGATAACAACCTAGCAAAACAGTTAATGGAAGTGGCAATCGAATATCGAAGCCGTTCCTATGCTCCTTATTCTCATTTTCAAGTAGGAGCAGCACTTTTAACAAAAGATGGAGAAATTTTTGGCGGTTGTAATGTAGAAAATGCAGCGTATACACCTTCTAATTGTGCAGAACGTACCGCAATATTTAAAGCAGTAAGTGAAGGCAAAAAAGAGTTTTGTGCCATTGCAATCGTTGGAGGTAAACAAGATGGTGAATTACAGTTTTGTTCTCCATGTGGAGTTTGTAGACAAGTGTTAGTAGAATTTTGCAATCCAGAAACATTTATTGTATATCTTGGTACAAGCCCAGAAGATTATAAAGGATATTTATTAAAAGATTTACTTCCTTTTGGTTTTGGACCGAATAACTTAAAATAATAGAGTGTTTTATCAGAACAGCTTTGTAAGTTGTTCTGAGTAATTACATATAATAACAAGTAAAGGAGAATGAGTCGTATGGCAAACAGATTTATTTTGAATGAAACTTCCTATCATGGAGCAGGTGCGATTAACGCAATCGCAGATGAGGCAGTAAGAAGAGGTTTTAAGAAAGCATTAGTATGTTCTGACCCAGATTTAATTAAGTTTGGAGTTACAAAAAAGGTGATTGATGTACTTGATGCAGCAAATCTTGCATATGAAATTTATTCCGAAATTAAGCCAAATCCTACGATTGAAAACGTACAGCATGGTGTGGAAGCTTTCAAGACAGCAGGAGCAGATTATTTAATTGCAATTGGTGGCGGTTCTTCTATGGATACAGCAAAGGGTGTTGGTATTATTATTAACAATCCAGAATTTGCAGATGTAAGAAGTTTAGAAGGTGTTGCACCTACAAAGAATAAATCCGTTCCAATTTTTGCAGTTCCAACAACTGCTGGTACAGCAGCAGAAGTTACAATTAACTATGTTATCACAGATGTAGAAAAGAATCGTAAGATGGTTTGTGTTGACGTAAATGATATTCCAGTCGTTGCTTTTGTAGACCCAGAAATGATGTCTACTATGCCAAAGGGATTAACAGCAGCTACAGGTATGGACGCTTTAACACACGCTATTGAAGGTTATATTACAGCAGGAGCTTGGGAACTTTCTGATATGTTCCATATCAAGGCAATTGAAATTATTGCAAGAAGCCTTCGTGGTGCTGTAAATAACGAAGCAGAAGGTAGAGAAGGTATGGCTCTTGGACAGTATGTAGCTGGTATGGGCTTCTCTAATGTAGGTCTTGGTATTGTTCACTCTATGGCTCATCCTTTAGGAGCATTATATGATACACCACATGGTATTGCAAACGCAATTATTCTTCCAACCGTAATGGAATATAATGCAGAAGCAACTGGTGAAAAATATCGTGAAATCGCAAGAGCTATGGGTGTTGCAGGTGTAGATTCCATGACTCAGGAAGAATACAGAAAAGCAGCCGTTGATGCAGTTAAGAAATTATCCGCAGATGTTGGTATTCCAGCTGACTTAAAGGCAATTGTAAAAGAAGAAGATATTCCTTTCTTAGCACAGTCTGCTTATGACGATGCTTGCCGTCCTGGTAATCCAAAGGAAACAAGTGTAGAAGATATTACTGCATTATATAAGTCTTTATTATAAAATTTTATAATACATAATAAAAAAGCCTGTCAGTGAAGAAAACTGGCAGGTTTTTTTATGAAAAAGATTGACGATTAGAGTAGTTATGTTAAAATAAAATAAAAAAGGAGTTACAAGAGATGGACGATTATAAAAAGGATTTACATTGGCTAAAAGAGCAGTTAGCGAAAAAAGAACGTACCGAGGATGAATTAAAGAATTTATATGAACGAAAAAATCCAGTAGAGGAAAAAGTGAATGAATTAGAACAATTAAAAATAGAAGAAGAAAAAGATGTAACTCGTTTAGAAGGAGGTACGGTATCCTCTTTCTTTTATCAAGTCATTGGAAAAAAAGAAGAAAAATTGACAAAGGAAAAAGAAGAAGCGTATCAAGCAAAGTTAAATTATGAAACAGCAAGAGAAGAACTTACTTTACTAGAAAATGAAATTTCCCAAAGGGAGAATATATTGAGACAGTTATCGAGTTGTAAGTCACGTTATGAACAATTGTTTCAAGAAAAATTACAACAGCTTCGTTTGGAAAATCATGAAGAAATTTTTAAGTTAGAAGAACAAATGAATGCAATAGAGTCACAAAAACAGGAAGTAAAAGAAGCAGTATATGCAGGTCGTCAAGTATTAAGTACCTTAGATTCTATTTTAGATAGTTTAAACCGTGCAGGAGGATGGGCAAAATGGGATACCTTTGGAGGAGGCGGTCTTGTTAGTGATATGATAAAACATGACCATTTGCAAATTGCACAGGAGAAAATAGGAGATTTAAAGTGGGAATTAAAGAGTTTTAAAACCGAGTTAGCAGATGTGGAGATACACGCAGATATTAAAGTGACGATAGATGAGTTTTTAAAATTTGCAGATTATTTTTTCGATGGGTTGTTTGCAGATTGGGCAGTACTAGATAAAATTTCAGAATCAAAATCAGAGGTTACGAATACCAAGTATGAAGTAATGGCAGTGCTTAGTAAACTAGAAGACCAATTAGATAATTTAGAAAGAAAATATCAAGGAACAGTAGCAGAGAGAGAATTAGTAGTATTAGAAGCAAAGTAGTTTTTATTAGATGAGAAATAGGTCATAAAAACTAATTGACAACAAGGATTATTACATAATAAAATAATTATAAGTTAAAGGAATTACTTTAATTTATAATTAGATTTTTGTTTTAGATATTGTGCAAAGGAGAATTATATGGAAATTAAATTGACTGTAGAAAATATTGATTATGCAAGCTTGATTGAAAAGTTATTGCCATTAGTGGGTGATAAATTACAGGAAAGTGATGGAGTAGTAGAAAAGTTATTATTTGGTTTGACAAAGATTCCATCTTATTTAATTAAAGCAACCATAAATGCTTTCCCACAAGAAACAAAGGATGATATCGTTGCCTTTTTAGTGAACAAAAATAGAGAAACGATAGAAGAAATTTTAATGGACTCCTTAAGACAGAAAGGAATTACAATGCAAGTGTCCAATATTGAAATTGAAAATTAAGATGAAAAAAGTCCCTTGTCTGAGTGAAAATTCAGCCAAGGGATTTTTTTAGAATAAAATATTATGCATAAAAAGTGCATTGGAAAGTCCAACTAAAATTCCTACTAATACTTGAATTGGAGTATGTCCAACAAATTCTTTTAATTTTATTTCAGGTAAGTCTTCTTTTGTTAATTCTTCAAAGGCTTGTACAATTTCTTTAATAATAGCAGCTTGTTTTCCAGTTTCAAGGCGAACTCCCATAGCATCACGACAAACAATAATAGCAAAAATAGCACAAATAGCAAATTCGGCACTTCCTGTTCCAAAGTATAAGGCACTCATGGTAGCTAACGAGGTAACTGTTGCAGAATGAGCACTTGGCATACCACCGTCTCCAAATAGTCTGGAAATATCAAATTTTTTATTGACAATAGCATAAATAATTACTTTTGACACTTGTGCGACACACCAAGCGGAAATTGCACCAATCAGTAATGGATTGGTAATTAAATCTTGTATCCAGTTCATCTTCAAATATTCCCCTTTGTTTCGTTTTAAATCTATTATATAGCAAATTGCGATTTCATACAACAAAAAAACAGTTTAAATTTAGCTAAAATGTTTATAGTAAAAACAAGCAAGTTGTGTTCTATCTCTTACATTTAATTTTTCTAGTATCGTGCTAATATAATTTCTTACAGTTCCTTCGGAAAGAAAGAGTTTTGTAGCAATTTCTTTATTATTAAATCCATCGGCAACCAGACAAATCAGTTCAAATTCTTTGTCAGTCAATAAAAAATCTTCATAAGAAGTGAGGTTTTGTTTTTGCATAAGAGAAGGAATTTTATCCATAATTTCATTTCCAAATACTGTTTGTCCATTATAAACAGCAGTGAGTGCTGGAGCAATGGCTTCAAAGGCTTGTTTTAAAATATAGCCTTTTGCTCCAAGTTGAATTGCTTTTAAAATATACTCATCATCAGAGAATGTCGTTAATAGTAATATTTTAGCAAGAGGATAGTGTGCTAAAATTTTTTCTGTAGCTTCTAAGCCATTCATCGTATCCATACGAATATCCATTAGTAGAATATCAGGAAGATATGTTTTATAAAGTTGTATGGCCTCTTTTCCGTTTTTGCCAATGGCAATGACTTGAATATTTGGTTGTGCTTCTAATATTGTTTTTAAAGATAAAGATACAAAATTGTCATCATCTATAATTATAATATTCATTCTGTACTCCTTTCATCTGATTTAATAATAGAAATCAAAATTTTAAATCCTTCGTTATTTGATATTTTAATATTTCCATGTAGTGTTTTTACACGGTCTTTCATATTCGTAAGTCCTATTCCATCCGATAATTGTTTAGAGCAATTGGTACCATTATCTTGTATCAAAAGCTGATAAAAGGCAGGGTGTTCTTGTACTAAAATTTGCATTTTAGTCGCATTGCTATGTTTGAGCGTATTATTGATAGCTTCTTTGATAATGGTAATAAAACAATATTTGATATTTTTAGGAATATTATCATCCATATCATAATCTAATTGAATGGAAAATGTGGTGACATTGTCAATCATTTCTTGTATGACACAATGTAAATCCATCGATTCATTGTGCAAATCATGTACACTGTTGCGAATGCTTGTCATAGCAGTATTGAGTGTTTCATGTAAGGAATTTAATAATGGTGTAAGCATTTCGTTTGTATTGATTGTTTTAATTGCACCCATTTGCAATATAGAACGAGTCAGTAAATGTCCTACATTGTCATGAATTTCTCTTGCAATTCGATTTCGTTCCTTTAGAGTTGCTGTATAAAGTTCTGCATCTTGTTGTTCTTGCAATCTTTTGTTTTTTTCTTCAATAAAAAGTTCGTGTTCTTTTGATGTATCACGGAGTTTTTTCAGTTCTTTGGCATAAGTTTCACTTTGCTTTATTGTTTGTTGTAGCAAAATGGCACAAATAGAAAGTAAAAGAAGAAAAAAACTAGAAGAAAATGTAGCAAAGGTAGTATATTCTATTATCATTTCTAATGCTATAGAAAGAATTCCTATCATACAGAAGATAGGAAGTTTCCAATTCCATATATCAAAAAGAGCAAGTGGAATATAACAATGTAATTCTCTAAACCATAAAGAACCTATCAACCAAATACACCAAAGAGAGGAAAGAATATAAGGAACGTATTTGTTTTTTGTAGTCTTTGGATGTAATACAATAGAAAGACTAGATAATACCAATGCAGTTAATAAAACAATAATGTTAAAGGCATTGATAGTATATTGATGAAATTGAAAAAAAGCACATAAAAGTAATAATAGTAATTTTGCAAAAATAGACATAAGAAACGTCCTTTCGTTACTATTCAGCATTTTATTAAAAATCTTACTTTTCTTGTATCTTCTAGGACACGCTTGCGCTCGTGGCGAAACGGAGCAGTACTAGGCTCGAAAAAACCTCGCCAAGGACTGCCGTTTCTAAACGGTCCTTGCCAGATACCAAGAAAAGTAAGATTTTTGCTTAATATTTCCTTTAAGGCTAAATAGAAACGTCCTTTCTAAAGAGGTCCTTTTTAGTATATACTAAATTTTAAATTTTTGAAAGAAAAAAGAGAAGTGACATTTGTCATTTTTAGTTTGTGAAAATATTCACTGTTTTTTTATTTTAAAATTTTATATGATAGTAGAAAAAAGAAAGGAGAGTTCATATGAATTATGCGATTGAAGTTAAAAATTTAGTAAAAAGATACAAAGAAGTGTTAGCATTAGACCATTTTAGTTTACAAGTAAAAGAAGGAGAAATTTTCGGATTACTAGGACCAAATGGAAGTGGAAAGACAACAACGATTAATTGTATTCTTTCTTTATTGAGATATGATAAAGGGGAAATTCAGGTGTTTGGTAAGGAGATGCGTCCCGATAGTTATGAGTTAAAAAAGCATATTGGAGTAATTATGCAGAATGTCGCAGTATTTGAAGAACTAACAGTATATGAAAATATAGATTATTTTTGTGGTTTGTATATAAAAGATAAAACCACAAGAAAACAATATGTAAAAGAAGCAATCGAATTTGTTGGTTTGGAGGATTATACAAAATTTTTTCCAAAGAAACTTTCTGGAGGTTTGTTACGAAGATTAAATATTGCTTGTGGAATTGCACATAAACCAAGATTGATTTTTTTTGATGAACCAACCGTAGCTGTTGACCCACAGAGCCGTAATAAAATATTAGAAGGGATTAAACGGTTAAATGAAGAGGGAGCAACCATAGTCTATACTTCTCACTATATGGAGGAGGTAGAGCAGATTTGCTCTAATATATTGATTATGGATGGCGGAAAGCAAATTGCAATTGGTACAAAAGAAGAATTAAAGAAGATGATTAAAAATACAGAAACGATTGTAGTAGAAGTATTAGGATTAGAATCACATCGACTCAATGATATCAAGCAACTTCCTTATGTGTATGCAGTCAATTATGATGAAAAACAATTGATAGTTTCTTGTAGTGGTGGAAAACACAATATTATTCATGTGATTGATTATTTTCAAAATAATGGGATTTCGATTGGAAATATTTATTCGCAACAACCAACATTAAATGATGTATTTTTAGAGATTACAGGAAAAGAATTGAGGGATTGAGTATGTTTTTGCATGAATTAAAATATGCAATAAAAACAATGTTAAAAAATAAAACAACATTGATTTGGACAATGTTGTTTCCTATGATACTTGGAACTTTTATGTATATGGCATTTGGCTCTTTGTGGGAGGCAGAACTGTTTGAAGCAATTCCAGTTGCTGTAGTAAAAGAACAGGAAAATATGGCACTAGAACTTATGTTAGAACAATTGTCACAGCAGGGGGATGAGCAATTATTAGAGGTAAGTTATTTATCAGCAGAAGAAGCAAAAAATGCTTTGGAAGAAGAAGAGGTTCAAGGTATTTTATATGTAGAGGAAGAAATTAGGCTTTTGATTGCTAATAATTCTTATGAAAGTACCATATTAAAATCTATCTTAGAGGAATATAAAAAACAAGAAAAGATATGGATGGACATTATGATATCTTCACCAGAAAAATTAGAGCAAGCAATGCAAAGTTTAATGTCAGAACAAGTATTTTTTGTAAAGAAAATACCATCCAATGGAAATCAAGATGTTTCACTTACGTTTTTTTATGCTATTTTTGCTATGAGTTGTTTGTTTGCTTCTTTTGGAGCTGTGGAAAAAATTGGATATTTGCAAGCAAATGTAAGTGCGTTAGGCATGAGAAGAAGTATTGTTCCAAATAGTAAGTCAATTACAATAATGGTAGAATTTTTGTCGATGTTATTTTGTCAGTTTTTGGTTGAAGTGATAACGTTATTATATTTTATCGTTTTAGGTATTGATTTTGGTAACAAGTATGTGCCAATACTAGGAATTTTACTTTGTGGATCTTGTATTGGAATTGCTATTGGAATTATTATCGGTTCTTGTTCAAAATTATCAGAAAATATGAAATCTGGCATTTGTATTTTGATTAGTATGCTACTTTCTGTGTTGGCAGACCTTGTAGCAAATGGTATAAGAGATTCCATTGAACATACGATACCAATCTTGAATCGCATTAATCCAGCAGCATTGATTGTAGATTCCTTTTATGCCTTAAATATTTATGACACATATGATAGATATATAAAAAATATGACAATATTAGTAGGAATGACAGGGATACTGCTTTTGATTAGTTTTCTTATTTTGAGGAGGAAACAATATGCAAGTGTTTAAATTGTATTTTAAAATATTGCGTAGCTATTTTTGGAATGTACTTATGTATACTGGGATTTTTTTAGGCGTGTTTTTAGGAATTATGGTTCCTCAAATGGCAGAAACAGAAAGAGAAGTTTATACACAATCGAAATGTGATTTTGCCGTGTTTGATTATGATAACAGTTCATTGAGCCATGCAGTAATACAATATTTGCAAACTATCCATAATTTAGTAGAAATAAAAGAGGATGAAACAGAAACGATTCAAGATGAACTTTATGCAGGCAATGTGCATTGTGTTATTCGAGTGAACGATGGATTTGAAGAGGCATTTTTGCAAGGAGAAGGAGCAGAATTTTTAGAAGTGTTTTCTATTTCAAATATCATGGGGGCTATTTTATTTGAGGAAAATTTGCAAGGTTATTTAAATGTCATAAATACTTATCAAAAGGCAGGATTTGAGATAGAAGAAACCATTGCAAAAGCTAGTTCTATTATGGATACTTCCATAGAGGTAGAATTTGCAGAAGAAAAAGAAAAAGTTTCAGCACAACCATTATCTTACTTTTATTCCTATCTTAACTGGATTTTTATTGCTATTTGTGTGAATAGTATGAGTGTCGTATTATTATCTTTGGATAAAAAGAATGTGAGAGATAGAATTCAAAGTTCTCCGTATCCATTTTTACGAATGAATTTGGAAACTATTTTAGGAGTGTTAACAACAGGATTTTTTATTTGTAGTTTTTTTAACCTCATAGGAATTATGATTTATCCAAAAGAACTGTTGCAAGCAAAAGGAATTTTTTATATCCTAAATGCTTTTTGTACGATGACAGTGGCGTTGTCTTTTACTTTTCTAGTAAGTAAATTGACCAATAAACCACAGGTGATTTCTTTGATGTCGAATGTCATTGGACTTGGAATGGCATTTTTATGCGGTGTATTTGTTCCGTTAGAAGTTTTGAGTAAAACAGTAATTCAGATTGCACATTTTTTACCAGCATATTGGAATGTGAGAGTATTAGAAGTGCTAGAAGGATATCAAGCAGAGGATAGAGGAACAGTGTTTTTGTATATGGGGATTCAACTTTTGTTTGCTGTAACTATTTTGTGTATCGGAATGGTGGTAGCACGAAGAAAACATATGATAAGTGAATAAATCGAAATTAGATAGAAAAAACAAGGGGCAATTAGGACATAGATGAAAGCTTTGATTTATTTGATATCTTTTAGGACACGCTCTCGCTCGGGACGAAACGGAGCAGTACTAGGCTCGAAAAGACCTCGCCAAGGACTGCCGTTTCTTTACGGTCCTTATCAGATATCAAATAAATCAAGAGCTTTGCCTACTATATTAGTTTAATATTGGCGAATAAGGATGCCATTGTTGGGGCTTTGTAGTCACTAGAAACGTAGGTTTCTGGTGCAGTTTCTTCTATTTCTTCAGAAATTTGTGCATCTTCTTCTACAGCTTTCATACTGAGACTGATTTTTCCATCTTTCACATCAATAATTTTTACTATTACGGTTTCTCCAAGTTTTACTACTTCATTTGGAGATTTAATTCGTTTTGCACAAATTTGAGAAATGTGTACTAAACCAGAAAGACCATTTCCAATTGTAACAAAAACGCCATAAGGTTCTATTTTTTCAATGGTTCCTGTTACAACGGTGCCAACTGGTAAGCGGGCAATACGGCTGTTGCGGGCTTGCTTTTCTTGCTCTTTTAATATATCTTTTACAGAAAGGACAAGTTTTTGGTCAGCTTCATTTGCGGTAATGACAACTGCTTGCATGGTTTGTCCGACATAAGAACTGGTATCATCGACATAAGCAAGGGCTAATTTAGAAGCAGGGATAAAAGCACGAATGCCAAGGACATAAGTAATTGCACCAGAAGGAACAGCTTCTGCGATTTTTACAGTGACAGGGGTTTGTGCTTCTTTTAATTCCTTTAATTTGTCCCAAGCAAGCACATCATCTGCCTGTTTTTTAGAAAGAATTAGGACTCCTTCTTTGTTTTCTTTCATAACAACGGCAGAAATCGTGTCTCCTAGGGAAACATCTGCTTTAATTGAAAATCGAGGGTCATTACTCAATTCGTCCAGAGGAATGATTCCTTCTGTGAAATAGTTTAAATCAAGTGTTACTTCGGTATCAGAAATACCAATGACTGTTCCAGTGACGATATCGCCACAAGTAATCATTTGAAAAGAACGCTCTAATTCTTGCTCAAAGTCTTTCATTGTTAATTCTTCGCTCATCGTAGTATGCTCCTTTTTTTATCATTATAATATCATAGGAAAGAGGTTTTCACAAGGATAGTTTTGTGATATACTAAATAATAAGTTAAGCTATTTCACTTGGTGGTAAAGTAGCCTTCTCTTGGTAGATACTGTTCGGACACGCTTTCGCTCGGGACGAAACGGAGCAGTACTAGGCTCGAAAAGACCTCGCCAAGGACTGCCGTTTCTTTACGGTCCGACACAGTATCTACCAAGAGAAAGACTTTTGCTAAAGCAGACAATATAGTGTGAATAGTAACGAGAGTAAGGGAAAAAGATGTATCATTATTATATGTTTTATAAGCCGTTTGGTTGTGTGACGGCAAAGAGAGATGAGCGTTATCCTGTAGTGATGGAGTATTTTAAAGAATTAGAGAATGAAAAGTTAAATCCAGTGGGGCGTTTGGATAGAGAGACGGAGGGACTTCTTTTGATTACAGATGATGGTAAATGGAATCAAGAGATGACACATCCAAAGTTTCAGAAAGAAAAAAAGTATGAGTTTATTGTGTTGGGGGATTTAACAGAGGAAAAAGTGAAACAATTAGAGCAAGGTGTGTTGCTTATTGGAGAGGGAGTACCAACAGCACAGGCAACTATCGTAATTGAAAAAAAGTCTGTATTGGCGGAGACATTACCATTACTACATCCAGAAATTCAAGAAAAAAGTAAGCATAATCGACCAGAGCATCCTGTAACTTATGGAACAATTGTCATTTCAGAAGGGAGAAAGAGACAAATACGGCGTATGATGAAAGCGGTAGGTTGTTGTGTCCTTTTTCTAAAAAGAATTTCTATGGGTAACATTGTGTTAGAGGAATCTTTAAAAGCTGGTGAATGGAAAGAAATAAAACTGTCTTTAGACCATAAAAAAGTAGAAAGTGATGATTCTTAAAGAAGAAAGGGATTAGGAAAGGGACTATTTTTACATCAAGAAGTTTTAGAAATGGAGAAAAAGATGAGTAGGGAACAAACAAAACGATATAAAATTGATATGTGTAATGGACCAATCTTACAGAAAATGCTTTTGTTTGCATTGCCATTGATGTTATCGAGTATTTTACAATTATTATTTAATGCAGTAGATATTGTTGTAGTAGGACGGTTTGCTGGAGATGATTCTTTGGCAGCAGTAGGAGCTACCTCCTCATTAATCAATTTATTGACAAATTTATTTATTGGTTTGTCAATTGGTGCAAATGTATTAGTAGCACGTTATTTTGGAGCAAAGAAAGAAGATGAACTGAGCCAAACAGTACATACTGCGATGACAGTGAGTATTGTGAGTGGAATAGTGTTGACTATCATTGGAGTGATAGGAGCACCGATTATTCTTAGTTGGATGCAGACACCACCAGAAGTGCTTTCGCTTGCGGTTGTTTATTTACGAGTATACTTTATGGGAATGACAGCAACGATGATTTACAATTTTGGTAGTTCCATATTGCGAGCGATTGGAGATACGAAACGACCACTTTATTTTCTTTCGATTGCAGGGGTTGTCAATGTAACATTAAATTTATTCTTTGTGAGAGTATTGCATTGGGGTGTCTTTGGTGTGGCACTTGCTACGGTGATTTCTCAAGTAATTTCCGCTTTTTTTATTGTACGTTGTTTGATGAAAGAAGAAGGAGGTATTCGTTTAGAATTAAATAAATTAAAAATCAATAAAGGAAAGTTATGGCAAATTGTGCAGATTGGTTTACCAGCAGGATTTCAAGGTATGTTGTTTTCCTTATCTAATGTAGTAATACAATCTTCTGTAAATACGTTTGGCTCAACTGTTATCGCAGGAAATTCTGCCTCAGCAAATATAGAAGGGTTCGTCTATGCTGGAATGAATGCTTTTTATCAATCAGCCATTTCTTTTATGGGGCAAAATGTAGGTGCAGGAAAATATGAACGAGTGAATAAAATTTTACTGTCCGCACAAATTTGTGTGATAGTAGTAGGATTGCTTCTTGGAAATGGATGTGTTCTACTTGGAGAAGTGCTTCTTGGATTTTATACCAATAGCCTTGAAGTTGTAGAAGCAGGTATGGTGCGATTGTCCTTGATTGGAACAACCTATGCGATTTGTGGTATGATGGATGTTATGGTAGGAGCACTACGAGGACTCGGCTATTCCATTGCACCAATGTTTGTGTCGTTGCTTGGTGCTTGTGCTTTTCGTTTACTTTGGATTGCAACGATTTTTCAGATAGAGCAATTTCATACGATTAAAACCGTGTATTTTTCTTATCCTGTGAGCTGGAGTATTACATTTTTGGCACATTTGGTAACATTTTTAATTGTAAGAAATCGATTGAAAAAATGTTGGGGAATAAAAACAGATAAATAAAATATAAGAAAACCTATGTAAAATATTGATTTTATATAGATTTTTTGGTATAATAA